>NZ_JBEPDB010000046.1:0-67771 GCF_040300025.1 Dactylosporangium sp. NPDC000555
ACCGTGTGTGTGGTTTTATTAGGGTTGGTTTTCCGATCTCCCGCGGGGGGGCCGCCGTGTGCGGCCCGCCCGGTGGGTCAGGAGCGCTGTTCGGGGCGGTCGATCACGCGCAGCCAGCTGCCGTCGGGCTGCCGGCGGACCACCTGCACGCGGCCGCCGGTGCCGTCCTTCGCCTTTGTCGAAGTGAGCGCGAGGTCGCCGTGGTAGATCGTCGGCAACGCCTCCTCCACCTCGAAGCGCGGTAGGCGCCTGAGCATCTCCTCGCAGACGGCGCGGATCGCATCCCGGCCGACCGTGGAGCTGCCCGGCGGGTAGGCGAGCACGGCGTCGGGCTCATACAGCTCGGCCAGGCCCGCGGCGTCACCGGCGTTGGCCCGTTCTACGAACAGGCGGGAGATGTCTTCCGGGGTCATCGCCTTCGTGGTCATGGCTCAACAGTCCCTCGGCGTGATCCATAAGTCCAAGAGTTGTTCATGCTCAAAGCTAGAATCAATGGTTATGGAGCTGCATCAGCTGGAGTACTTCGTCGCGGTTGCCGAGGAGGGTGGCTTCACCCGCGCGGCTGCGCGGCTGCGGGTCGCCCAGCCGGGGGTCAGCGCCCAGGTGCGCAAGCTGGAGCGGGATCTCGGTCAGCCGCTGCTGGACCGTTCCGGCCGCGCGGTGCGGCTCACCGCGGCCGGGCGCGCGGTCCTGCCGTTCGCCCGCGCGGCCCTCGGCGCCGTGGAGGGGGCGCGGCAGGCCGTGGACGATCTGACCGGCCTGACGCGCGGGCGCGTGGCGATCGGTAGCGTCACCTCGCACACCGTCGACCTGGCGGCCGTACTCGCCGACTTCAACGCCGCGCACCCCGCCGTCGAGGTCACGCTCGTCGAGGACGCGTCTGAGCGCCTCGCCGACGCCGTGCGCGAGGGGCGCCTGGACGCGGCGATCGTCGCGTTCGGGGAGACGCCCGAGGGGCTCGGCGTGGACCTGATCAACGACGAGGAGATCGACGCCGCCGTGTGGCCAGGCCACGAGCTCGCGACCCGCGACACGATCCCGCTGTCCGCCCTGCGCGACCGCGCGCTGATCTGCCTGCCGCGCGGGGGCGGCATCCGGGCCGTCCTCGACGCCGCGTGCACGGCAGCGGGCTTCGCGCCACGGGTGGCGTTCGAGGCCGGTTCCCCCGCGGTCCTGGAGCAGCTCGCCGCCCACCGCCTGGGCGTGGCGATCCTGCCCGCCTCGATCGCGCGCAACCGCGAGCACCTGCACCCGCTGCGTATCGTCCGGCCAACGCTGCGCGGCCGTCTGGGGCTGGTCTGGCGCCTGACCGGCCCGACCAGCCCGGCCGCGGCCGCGTGGCTCACCCACGCCCGCCGCTACCTCTGACGCCCACCACGGCGCGTCCGCGACGCCGGCCGTTCACCGCAGCGCCCGGGCGGTCGATGACGGCCGTGGCTCACCACGGCACCGGCCCCTCGTCGTCGAAGGCGCCGCCGGTCGGGCCGTCCTCCGGCAGCGTGGCCAGGCGGATCGCCGCCACCGCGCCCTGGGCCGGGGTGCGGGGGCCGGCGTGGCCGTTGAGGTCGGTCGCGCAGTAGCCGGGGTCCGCGACGTTCACCTTGATCGGGGTGTCGCGCAACTCGTTCGCATACGAAAGGGTCACCGCACTGAGGGCCGACTTCGAGGAGTTGTACGACAGCAGCGTTGCGCGGGCGTAGATGTGCGACGGGTCGGCGGCGTAGGTGAGAGAGCCCAGGCCGCTGCCCAGGTTCACGATCCGGGCGGCCGGCGCGCGGCGCAGGGCCGGAAGGAGCGCGTTGGTGACCGCCACCACGCCGAAGACGTTCACCGCGAACGTGTCGCGCAGCAGCTGGACCGGGGTCGCGCTGGGCGGGGCGCCGCGGTCGAGCAGGATGCCGGCGTTGTTGACGAGCACGTCGAGGACCTCGACGCGCTCGGCCACACGGGCGATGGACTCCTCGTCGGTCACGTCGAGCCGCACGGCCGTCGCGCCGATCGCTTCCGCCGCCTCCTTGCCGCGGATCGGGTCGCGCGCGCCGAGCAGCACGGTCATACCCAGCGCCCGCAGCCCGCGCGCGATCTCCAGGCCGATGCCCTTGTTGGCCCCCGTGACGAGGGCGGTCTTGGTCGTCATGCCCAATACGATCGGGCCGGCGGCGCCCGGGCGGGAGAGACGCGTGGAACATCGGATCACCGGTCCCTGGTTACGACGTTTCGCCATCCAGCAGCATGGAGGCATGAACCGGGTACAGCTGGCCGAGTTCCTCAAGGACCGCCGGGCGCGCGTGAGCCCGTCCGACGTGGGGCTGCCGGCGGGGGCGCGGCGGCGCACACCGGGGCTGCGGCGCGAGGAGGTCGCCAGGCTCGCCGGGATCTCGGTGGACTACTACGCCCGGCTGGAGCAGGCGCGCGGGCCGCACCCGTCGCGGCAGGTCCTGGCCGCGCTGGGCCGGGCGCTGCGGCTGTTCGAGGACGAGCGCGCATACCTGTTCCGGCTGGCCGGCGAGCAGCCGGGTCCGCCCGCGGGGCCGAGCCAGGTCGTGTCGACCGGCATCCGGCACCTCCTGGAGCGCCTGGACGACACGCCGGCCTTCGTCATCGACGCGAAGTACGACCTGCTGGCCTGGAACCGCATGGCGGTGAAGCTGATGGGGGCTCCGCCACCGGAGCGGAACATGATCTGGAACGCGTTCTGCGGGCCTTCGCCGATCACGCCCGACTCGCCGGCCGAGGTCCACGCGTTCGCCGAGGAGTCGGTGGCCGATCTGCGCGCCGCCTCCGTGCGGTACCCGCACGACGAGGGCATCCGCGCGCTGATCGCCCGGCTGCACGCGGCCAGCCCCGAGTTCACGCGCCGGTGGAAGGAGCACCACGTGTGCGTGCGGCGGACCACGACGAAGACGCTGCCCCATCCCGAGTACGGCGAACTGGTCCTGGAGTGCCAGCTGCTCCACGTCGATGAACAGGGGCAGCGCGTCGTCTTCTACACCGCCGCGCCGGGCTCCCGCACCGCGCAAATCCTCTGCGACCTGCGCGAGCCGGCCCGCGCCCGCTGATTCTAGGATGCCAGCTGCGTGGCATCGGGGTCGGCGGGGACGACGCGGGTCTCGTCGGGGTCGGCGCCGGGCATGCGGCGGGTGGCGTCCGGGCCGGCGAACTCCGAGGCGCGCTCGGACGCGTGGCTCAGCCGGACCGTCAGCAGCGCGGCCTGCCGCGCCAGCCCGCCGACGACCGCAGGTACCAGGGGCAGCAGCCAGTCCGCGACCAGGCCGGTGGCGGGCAGCTGGACGATGACCAGGGCGGCGAACGCGGCGGCGGCGCCCTCGACGATGCCGCGCCACGCGGCCCGGCCCGCGGCGGAGGCGGCCTCGCGGCGCGGCGTGCGAGCGTTGAGCGTGTCGGCGGCGTTGAGGTCGCGGCGGCCCAGGTTGAACCCGGCGATGCCGCAGGCGGTCGACAGGCCCAGGACGGTCGCGATGAGCCAGCTGTGGGTGACCCAGTAGGAGAGCCCGAGCGCGGCGCCGCCGGCGGCGAGCGCGGTGAGGGCGCGCAGCCACTCCTTCTTGTCGCCCGGATACCAGTAGTAGCGGGTGGTGTTCGGCCCGATCTGCCGGATCATCTGGCCCATGCGAGCATCCCCTCGTTCGGCCGCTGCGGGGTCTCTCGTGATCATGCGCCTCGCCGGGGCGATTTGTCCGAAGTTAGCGCAAATCCGAAGTTAGAACAGAACCGTCGCGAACGTGCCGACCTGTTGGAATCCGCATCGCTCGTACACACGGCGGGCTGGCGTGTTGTAGTCGTTGACATACAGGCTGACCGATGGCGCGACGCGGCGCAACGCATCTCGGACGATCGCGGCGATGCCGGCCGTGGCGAGGCCGCGCCCGCGCAGCTCGGGGTCGGTCCAGACGCCCTGGATCTGGGCGGTGTGGCGGGTGACGACGGCCAGCTCGGCCTTGAACACGACCCGGCCGTTGTGGAAGCGGGCGTACGCCCGGCGCGCCCGGACCAGCTCGCCGATGCGCTCGCGGTAGGAGCGCTCGCCGCCGTCGGCGGTCGGCGAGACGCCGACCACCTCCGTGTACATGGCGACGGCGGCGGGGAAAAGCAGGTCGATCTCGTCGGGGCGGACCAGCCGGACGTTCGGGTCGGCAGAGACCGGCGACGGTGCGCTGACGGCCATGAGCGGCTGGTTGGGGCGCACATCACGGGACGGGCCCCAGGTCGGCGTGAGGTGCGACCACAAGCCGAGGACTGCGTCGGCCGAGCCGACGATCGAGGAGCATCCGCGCGGCTCATTGGCGACCATCTCGGCGAATGCGGCGACGGCGGCGGCCGAGGCATGCACGGGGATGAGGTTGGCGCCGATCCAGCACAGCGACTCGAGGTTGCGGCGCGAGCCGTAGCCGAAGATCCGCGCGTCCTGCCGCCACCAGGCGAGCCCGGCCATCGAGACGCGCTCGGCGACCTGGGCGCCGCCGAACGGGTCGCGGTCGAGCAGCCGCTCGACCGAACCGCGCTCGGCGTCACCGAGGAGGCGCGCTGCCACCGTCAGCATGCGTACCAGCCTGCCAGATTCGCCGGGGTATGGCTGCACATACCCCTCGGGCCAGTGAAGGCGCCCCCCGCCGGGGATCGGCGGGGAATCACCCGGAAGACAACCCGCTCAGTGCACGGTCACGGACGGGCCGAGGCCGCGCAGCTCCTCCGGGAGGTCCACGCCCTGCTCCTCGGCCAGCCGCAGGGCCTCCTCGACCAGGGTCTCGACGATCTGCGACTCGGGCACGGTCTTGATGACCTGGCCCTTGACGAAGATCTGGCCCTTGCCGTTGCCGGAGGCGACGCCGAGGTCGGCCTCGCGGGCCTCGCCGGGGCCGTTGACGACGCAGCCCATGACCGCCACCCGCAGCGGCGCCGGGAACCCGTCGAGGGCGGCGGTGACCTGCTCGGCGAGCGAGTAGACGTCGACCTGGGCGCGGCCGCACGACGGGCAGGAGACGATCTCCAGGCCGCGCTCGCGCAGGCCGAGGGACTCGAGGATCGCGATGCCGACCTTGACCTCCTCGACCGGCGGCGCGGACAGCGAGACCCGGATGGTGTCGCCGATGCCCTCGGCGAGCAGGGCGCCGAACGCGACCGACGACTTGATCGTGCCCTGGAAGGCGGGGCCGGCCTCGGTGACGCCGAGGTGCAGCGCGTAGTCGCACCGCTCGGCGAGTTGCCGGTACGCACGGACCATGACGACCGGGTCGTTGTGCTTGACCGAGATCTTGATGTCGCGGAAGCCGTGCTCCTCGAACAGTGAGCACTCCCACAGCGCCGACTCGACCAACGCCTCGGCGGTGGCCTTGCCGTGCTTCTCCAGCAGCCGCTTGTCGAGGGAGCCGGCATTGACCCCGATGCGGATCGGCACGCCGGCGGCGGAGGCCGCCTTCGCGATCTCCTTGACCTTGTCGTCGAACTGCCGGATGTTGCCGGGATTGACGCGCACCGCGGCGCAGCCGGCGTCGATCGCGGCGAAGACGTACTTCGGCTGGAAGTGGATGTCGGCGATCACCGGGATCTGCGACTTCTTCGCGATCGCCGGCAGCGCCTCGACGTCGTCCTGGCTCGGCACCGCGACCCGCACGATCTGGCAACCCGAGGCGGTGAGCTCGGCGATCTGCTGCAGCGTGGCGTTGACGTCAGCGGTGAGCGTCGTGGTCATCGACTGTACCGAGACCGGCGCGCCGCCGCCGACGGGCACCGGGCCGACCATGATCCGACGGGACTCGCGCCGGGGCGCCAGCGGTGGCGGCGGCGCGGTGGGCAGGCCAAGGCTGACTGCGGTCATGAATGCGCCCTTACCTTCACAGAGAGGTGTTATTTCAGCGTGATCGGGTTGACGAAGTCGGCGGTCACCGTCAGCAGGACGAAGACGCCGAGGACACCGATCACGGCCAGCGTGATCGGCGCCAGCTTGTAGTAGTCGACGCGACCCGGGTCGGGCCGGCCCATCCGGGCCGCGATGAACGACCGGACCCGCTCGAACCAGGCGATGGCGATGTGCCCGCCGTCCATGGGCAGCAGCGGGAACAGGTTGAAGATGCCGAAGAACAGGTTGAGGGTCGCGAACAGCGACAGCAGCGACGCCCAGTCGCCGAGCTCGAACAACTCGCCGCCGATGCGGCTGGCGCCCACGACGCTGACCGGCGTGTTCGGGTCGCGCGGCTCGCCGAGGATCGCCTTGAACAGGTTCGGGATGCGGCCGGGGATGGCCTTGAACGACTCGAACGTGCGCTCGACGAGGGTAGCGGTGAACGAGGTGGTCTGGCCGGCGCCGTCGAGCGGGCCGTAGCGCAGGACCGGCAGGTCGCTGTAGCGGATGTCGACGTTGATGCCCAGCATCCCGCCGCGCTCCAGGTCGTCGGGGGTGATCTGCTCGGCGGTCTTGGTCGGATCGATGCCGATCTTGAGCCGCTGTGCCTCCGGGATCAACGCCTCGCCAGACAGCGTCTGTTCGCCGCGCTTGTACTCGACCCTCACGGTCTTGCCGACGTCGTTCTTGAGCTCGTCGCGCAGCGCCTGGTTGCCGCTGATCGCGTGCCCGTCGATGCTGAGGATGATGTCCCCGGGCTGCAGGGCGAGCTGGGCGGCCGGGCTCTGCGGATCCGTCGCCGGGTCACATGCCTTCTGGGTCTTCGTCTGCGGGTCGACCTGGAACGTCGGGCTCACGCACTTTGAGATCGCGCCCACGCGAACCGGCACCTGGTTGGCCTTGCTCGCGTCGGGGACCCCGACGAACGAGAAGAGCACCCACAGCGTCGCCAGGGCCAGCGCGAAGTGGGTGACGGAGCCCGCGGCCATGACGACGGTGCGTTTCCACACCGGGTATCGCCACATGGCCTTCGGGTCCTCGGAGCCCGGTTTGCCGGTCTCGGGGTCGATGTCCTCCTCGTTCGGAGTCATCCCGACGATCTTGACGAACGCGCCGAAGGGCAGGGCCTTCAGACCGTATTCGACGCCTTTGCGCTTGAAGGCGAAGATCGTCGGGCCGAACCCGATGAAGTAGCGGGTCGCCTTCATCCCGAACCAGCGGGCCGACCAGAAGTGCCCGGCCTCGTGCAGGGCGACGGCGATCAGGATGCCCAGGGCGAACACGACGATGCCCAGCGCGAAGGTCATCAGACCCCTCTCCGGTCGGCGCCCGCGGCGATGAGCGCACGGGCGTGGGCCCGCGCCCAGGATTCGGCGGCGAGCACGTCATCGACGGTACCTGGTTCGGCGAAATCCGGGGCCTCGGCGAGGGTCCGCTCCAGCGTCTCGACGATGCCCAGGAACGGCAGATCACCCGCCGTGAACGCGGCCACACACTCCTCGTTGGCGGCGTTGTAGATCGCCGGCCGGCAGCGACCCGCCTCCCCCGCGGCCTTGGCCAGCGCCACGGCGGGGAACGCCTCCTCGTCCAGGGGCCGCAGCTCCCAGGTGTGCGCCCGGGTCCAGTCGACGGCGGGGGCGGCGTCGGGGACCCGGTCGGGCCAGCCCAGCGCGAGGGCGATCGGCAGGCGCATGTCGGGCGGGCTGCACTGGGCGAGGGTGGAACCGTCGGTGAACTCGACCAGCGAGTGGATCACGGACTGCGGGTGGACCATGACCTGGATGGCGAAGTACTCCACCCCGAACAGCTCATGCGTCTCGATCACCTCCAGCCCCTTGTTCACCAGGGTGGCGCTGTTGATCGTGACGACGGGCCCCATGTCCCACGTCGGGTGGGCGAGGGCCTCCCGCGGGGTGACGCCGACGAGCTGGTCACGGGTGCGGTCGCGGAACGCGCCGCCGGAGGCGGTCAGCACGAGCCGGCGCACCTCGCCGCGGCTCCCGCCGCGCAGCCCCTGGGCCAGCGCGGAGTGCTCGGAGTCGACGGGAACGATCTGGCCCGGCCGCGCCGCGGCGCGGACCAGAGGGCCGCCGGCGACCAGGGACTCCTTGTTGGCCAGGGCGAGGGTGCGCCCGGCGCCCAGGGCGGCCAGCGTCGGGGCGAGCCCGAGCGAGCCGACGACGCCGTTGAGGACCGTGTCGCAGGGCCAGCGCGCGAGCTCGGTCATCGCGTCGGGACCGGCGAGGATCTTCGGCAGCCGGAAGCCGCCGGTCGCCCAGCCGCGACGCTGCGCCTCGGCATAGAAGGCGAGCTGCAGGTCCTGGGCGACGCTGGCCCGGGCCACCGCGACGGCCTCGACGCCGAGCTCGAGCGCCTGCTGGGCGAGGAGGCCGACGTTGCCGCCGCCGGCACCGATCGCGACGACCCGGAACCGGTCCGGGTTGCGTCGCACGATGTCGATCGCCTGTGTGCCGATCGACCCGGTGGAGCCGAGGAGCACGATCTCTCGGGGTGTCACACCCTCATTGTGTCAGGCGCCGGCCCGGGCAACCCCGGCCATATGCCCGGCCCGCCGCAAACCTTCACAAACCCTTCGCCGGGCCCTATGTCCTATGTGGAATGAAGCCGGGGCACGGCCGACGAGTCCTCCGCCGGCCATGCCCCGGCATGGCTCCGCCCGCTACCGACTGATGCGATCAACAGTGGCATGAGCTGGGCCGATATGATGCGCGCGGCGCGTGCCTCCACCTATCCGCGCGGTGAATCCCAGATGCCGTCCCCGCTCGTACGCATGTATTAATTATAGATCATCACTAACCGACCGGCAATCGAATTACTACGGCGCCAGGCGGTGCAGGTCCCGCGGGAACAGCGTCGTCTCGCGCACGTTCGCGGCCCCCGTGAGCCGGGCCAGGAACCGCTCCAGGCCGATCGCGAAGCCGCCGTGCGGCGGCATCCCGTGGCGGAAGGCGGCCAGGTACCCCTCGAGGTGTTCCGCCTGCGGGCCGAGCGCGGCGAGGTAGTCGGCGAGGCGGTGCAGCCGCTGCCCTCCGGTCACCAGCTCCACGCCCCGGAACAGCAGGTCGAACGAGTTCGACCAGCGCGGGTCCGACGGCTGCGGGTGCGTGTAGAACGGACGTTTGGCCATCGGGTACCCCTCGACGTACACGAGGTCCGAACCGTGCTCCCGCAGCGCCCACGCGCCGAGCGCCCGCTCGTGCTCGGGCGCCAGGTCGGGCTCGTCCTCGGCCGCGCCGGCCAGCCGCAGCGCCTCGCTGAAGTGCACCACCGGCACCTCGTCCGGGATGCGCACGGCGTCGAGGCCCGCGATGGCCCCCGCGGCCGCCGTCATCGCCCGCACGACCCGGGTCAGCACGGCCATCACGTCACGGTGGTCGCGCACGAAGCCGAGCTCGGCGTCCAGCGAGGTGTACGTGGCCAGGTGCCGCGACGTGTCGTGCGGCTCGGCCCGGAACACCGGCCCGACCTCGTAGACCCGTTCGAACACGCCGACCATCGTCTGCTTGTAGAGCTGCGGGGACTGGGCGAGGTACGCGGGACTGCCGAAGTAGTCGAGCGCGAAGACGTTGGCGCCGCTCTCGGTCGCGGTACCGACGATCTTGGGGGTGAAAACCTCGGTGAAGCCGAGGCCGTCCAGCGTGGCGCGGAACGCCCCGACGGCGGCCGCGGCCGCGGCGAACACGGCCCGGCGTGCCGGGTGACGCAGCGTCACCGCGGCGTGGTCCAGCAGCGCCGGCAGGCCCGCCTCGACCGCCGGGCGGAACAGCTCGACCGGCGGCGGCTCGGCCTCCGAGCGCACCTCGATCGACTCGTACGCCACCTCGAACCCGCCCGGCGCGACGTCGTTGGCCACCACCCGGCCGGTGACCTCGACCACGGACTCCTCCCCCGGCACCGGCACGCCCGGCGGCACCACCACCTGAGCCAGCCCGGCGCGGTCGCGCACGATCAGGAACGTGACCTTCGCCAGCACCCGGCGGCGATGGACCCAGCCACACAGCCGGATCGTGGCTCCCGTGTGCCGGGCGAGCTCGCCGGACAACACGCGGTACGACATGAAACACCTCCTCGGAAGGGACGCTCCCCGGAGGTGTGGGCGATGGGGCCGGTCGCGGTGCCACCACACCTTCGCCGCGGCGGACCGCCGCGGCCTCTCGGCCACGGTGACGGGGGCCAGCCGGCGGGGCATTCACGGCGGTCGTCACCCGCCGCCCCGCACCATCGAGGATGCCGGGTTCACCGATCCGGCGCTACGGAATTCCCGCACGGGTGAGCGGCCCGGTGGTGCCGGGAGCGGTAGGTGCCGCCCGGACAGCCGACGGCGAGGTCCTCAGCGCGCGGTGACCCCGGCCCGCCCGGCCGCGTCCACCCGGGCCCCGCCGAGGTCGGCTCGCTGCCCGGCTGCGCTGCCGGCCCCGAAGCCGCCGCCGCTGAGCCGCCGCCGGCGCCCGGCGCGCACGTTCGGATACGCCGCGGACACCGCGACGTCGACCGCGCGCTCCCGGTCGGCGAGGACCAGCGCGGTGCCCGGCCCGGCCGGCTCGTCCACGCGGGAGGCGGCGGCGAAGCGCTGCGCGACCGCCGATCCGAACCCGACCAGCCAGGAGCGCCGCCACGCCGCGGCCTGCTGGCCCGGCGGCACCGGCTCGCGCAGCATCCCGCGCGCCGCCTGGACCAGCAACGAGGCGTAGAGCAGCTCGACGCCGGCGACGTCGGACTCGAAGCCGAACAGGTGCACCGACGCCCGCAGCCCCTCGGCGGTGCACCGCTCCAGGCGGATCGAGCGGCAGCGCAGCGCCGCCGCCACGACGTGCAGCAGATACGCCTTCTCGCGCAGGTACGGCGCGGCCAGCTCGACGAGCCGGTTGCCGACCACGTGCGGCCGCTCCTGGCGGGCGTCCAGCAGCGCCTGGTCGATGCCGTACTTGGCGATGAGCGCGGCCGCCTTCGCCGTCAGCGCCTCCGCCTCCTGCGGCGTGCACGCCGGGTCCTCGGCCTTGGCCAGCAGCTTGCGGACCTTGTCGAGCACCGGCGCCGCGCCTAGTCGCCGTCCGCCGCGATCCCGGCGGGAGCCGCGATCGCGGCCTCGATCGGGGCCGCGGTGCCGGCCGGGCGGGAGCGCAGCTCGTGCCCGACGCTGGTCAGGCAGCGCCCGCTGGGCAGGTCGAACTTCCAGCCGTGCAGCTGGCAGGTCAGGGTGTTGCCGTCGACGATGCCGAACCGGGTCAGGTCCGCCTTCAGGTGCGGGCAGCGCCGCTGTACGACCCAGTCGCCGAGCTTGATGTCCTCGGCGTCGGGCTTCTGCTCGGCGAACCAGCCCTCGGCGTACTGCAGGCGCTCCTCGGAGAGGCACTTGAAGAACGAGTAGACGAACTCGTTGTACTGCCCGATGCGCGCGGCGGAGAACCGGCAGGACAGGAACAGCGAGTTGACCCAGTCGACCTCCTCGATGAACAGGAGGTGCTCGATCAGGGCCCGCTCGGTGCGGAACCGGTAGCGGACCTTCTCGTCGGCGTAGGCGCGCACCTGCTTGCCCGGGAAGTCCACCACGATCGACTCGACGGACTCGCCGTCGTAACCGACCAGGTCGAAGCGGACCGGACCGCCGACGCCCTTGGCCAGGTACACAGACTCGTCCAGCAGCGGCTCGATGCGCCGTTGCATCTCCTTGAGCACGTCGACCTCGGGGTGCCGCCAGCTCGCCTTCGCCGCCTCGATGACGGGCCGCTTGCGCTGCCGCATCTCCTCCAGGTGCTCGCGCTTGTGCGCGAAGAACTCCGCGACGTCGGTCGGGTGCGTCGTCTCGGCCGAGTCGGCGGTCAGCGTCATCACCGAGCCCGGCAGCAGGATCGTCGAGTTCGTGCCGCCGACCTTGGCGTACTCCTGCTGGAACACCCACTGGTCGGGGAAGATGTTGCCCTCGTCGCCGAAGATGTCGTTGAACTGCCACAGCTCGTCGTCGAGGAAGCACGGCGGGCCGGCGATCGGGATGACGTTGGACGCCTCGAGGTCGGCGATGTAGCGGAAGGTCCGGTCGAACTGCCGGTCCCGCTTCTGCTTGCCGAACGCGCGCTTGGCGGCCTCGGGCAGCTCGTAGACCATCGGATACCAGATCGCGCCGGAGAACTGCAGCAGGTGCGCGTGCACGTGACCCAGCGCGTGGAACGTGGTCAGGTCGGTCGGGCGGGCGTCGTTCTGGTTGAGCAGCCGGACCCCGTCGTGCTCGACCCACAGCGACGAGTCACCGATCGGACCGTCCGTCGGCGACGTCAGCGCCTGGATCATGATCTTCAGGCCACCATCGAGCTCGTGCACCTCGTTCGACTTCGTCTCCAGGAACCGGGTGAACCCCAGCGCCTCCAGCTCGTCGCGCATCTCACTGGTCGGGAACTCGGGCAGCAGGACGGTCGCCTTCTTCGACACGAACCGCTTCAGGTGCTCGGCGTCGAAGTGGTCGCGGTGCAGATGCGACACGTACAGGTAGTCGCAGTCCCCGAGCGTCTCCCAGTCCAGCAGCGAGTTGTCCGGGAACGGAAACCACGAGGCGAAGTAGGCGGGGTTGACCCACGGATCGCACAGGATGCTCCCGGCCGGCGTGTCGATGCGAAGGCTGGCATGGCCGGTCCCGGTGATGCGCACCGCGCTTCCTCCTTATGTTGGTACCGCCCGAATTGGTACCGCATAGTGCCCGCACCGACGCTACCCGACCGACCCGCAGCCGTACCTGCCGGTGCCGCATGCCAGACTTTGTGCAGAACCACCTGGCCGCCTGGACCTCCGCGGCGGCCCCGTCGAGCGCCGAAAGGACGAGCCGTGTCCGAGCAGCACGAGCCTGTGACCTCCCCCGACCAGCTCAAGCCGGGTCACCCGCGCGCGGCCCGCATCGGTGCCGTCGTCTCGGCGCTGATCCTGCTGAGCATGCTCATCGGCAACCACCACGGCCGCGTCGAGGACATCTTCTTGATCGTGTGCGCCGGGCTGCTCGTGCTTGCCCTGGTCGGCGACTGGGTGCTGCGCCGCAACGGCCTGCGCTGAGCGGCTTCCGCCGCATCACCCGCGGTGACGCTGGGTGATGACGAGCGACTGTCGTGTTTTGAACCGCACACGCGAAGAGGGCGCGTCCGACATTTCGCCGGGCGCGCCCTCTTCGACGTTTCGTTCTCGATCAGCGACGCCGCGTGACGATGTCACGGACCTCCTTCAGCGCCGCGTCGACCTCGGCCTCGAAGTAGCCGCCCGGCACCAGGTTGAAGTGCGTCGGGTCGAGGTCGCCGTCGGTCAGCGGTCCGCCGCGGCCGGTCAGTGACGCCATGACGCCCTCGAACAGCCGGTCGACCTGCGCCCGGTCGTAGCCGCTGCCGAAACGGCGCAGCTGGAACGTGCGGCGCAGCTGGTCGATGCGGGCCACCTCGGCCGACTGGTGCTGGACGGGCGGACCGCCCGGAGGGCCGCCGTAGGGGTCGCCACCGTACGGGTCACGGTCGACCGGCGGACCGCTTGGAGCGCCGCCGTACGGATCGCGGTCGGCCGGCGGACCGCCTGGAGCGCCGCCATAGGGGTCACGGTCGGCCGGCGGGCCGTAGGGGTCGCGGTCGGGCGGGCCGCCGTACGGATCGCGGTCGGGGCCGCCGGCATACGGATCACGGTCGGGCCGCTCCATGCGGATCTCGGCGGTCATGTCCACCCGCGGTCCGCGGGGGGCCTGCTCATAGGGGCCACGGTCCTCATCGAAGGCTCCGCCATAGGTGGGCTCGTCGTAGCGGCCGTAGCTCGGGTCGCGCTGCGGCGGGCCGGGCGGCGGCCCAGGCGGCGGGGTGGGCCGGGTCGGCAGGGGCGCGCCGGGCGGTGGGGGCCCCATGCGCTCCATGGGCGGAGGGCCCATGCGGTCCATCGGCGGAGGGCCCATCCGGTCCATCGGGGGCGGGCCCATGCGGTCGGGCGGCGGGGGCGCCATGCCGGCTCGGTCGGGCATCCGCTCGGGCATGCGCGGCGGCTCCATGCGCTCCGGCATCCGCTCGGGCGCCATGCGCAGTTCGCCGCTGCGCGGCTCGGGGGACCGGCCGAACCCGCCGCCACCGCGCTCCTCCAGCTCGGCCAGCTGGCGCTCGACGCGGTCCAGGTGCAGGTCGACCTGCCACTCGTCATATCCGCCGAAGCGCACCCGGAAGACCACGTCGTGGACCTCCTGCGCGCTCACCGGCGCACCCATCGGGTCTCCGGAAAGGGTGGCCTCCACCCGGTCGAGGAACGAGTCGACCTCGTCGACCTTGTATCCCCGACGCATCGCACGGCGCCGGAACCGCTGACCCTGACTCACTGTGTCTCCTTGTTCGCTCGCCGTGCTAGCAAGCTGTCTTCTCCCACCTTGCCACCTCCGGAGGCCGCAAGCTGCCCGCAGGCTCCGTCAATCTCCCGACCCCGGGTGTCACGCACTGTAGTGGGAACACCGGCGGCGCGGAGCCGCCGGACGAACTCCCGCTCAACCGGCTTGGGGCTAGCGTCCCACTTGCTGCCCGGGGTCGGATTGAGCGGGATGAGATTGACATGTGCGAGACGGCCGGACAAGAGCCGACCGAGCAGATCCGCCCGCCACGGATGGTCGTTCACATCCCGGATCATTGCGTATTCAATGGACACGCGACGCCCCGTGCGAGCCGCATACTCAAACGCGGCATCAAGCACTTCGGCGACCTTCCAGCGTTGGTTGACCGGTACAAGCGTGTCGCGCAGATCATCATCAGGCGCGTGCAGCGACAGCGCAAGCGTCACCGACAGCCCCTCCTGCGTCAACCGCCGCATGGCGGGGACCAGCCCGACGGTCGACACCGTGATGTGCCGCTGCGACAGCCCGAGACCCTCCGGCGCCGGCTCGGTGAGCCGCCGCACGGCCGCGATGACCCGGTTGTAGTTCGCCAGCGGCTCGCCCATGCCCATGAACACCACGCGGGAGAGCCGGTCGGGGCAGCCGGGCAGCGCGCCGCGGGCGGCGAGGCCGGCGAACCACACGACCTGGTCGACGATCTCCGCGGTGGACAGGTTGCGGGTCAGCCCGGCCTGCCCGGTCGCGCAGAACGGGCACGCCATGCCGCAGCCGGCCTGGCTGGACACACAGACCGTGACCCTGTCCGGGTATCCCATGAGCACGCTCTCCACGAGCGAGCCGTCGTGCAGGCGCCACAGCGTCTTGCGGGTGGCGCCGTTGTCCGTGGCGAGCTCCCGCACGGGCTCCAGCAGCCGCGGCATCAGCGCCTCGGTGATCGCGGCGCGGGCGCGGGCCGGCAGGTCGGTCATCGCCTCGGGGTCACGCACAAGGCGGCCGAAGTAGTGGGCGGAGACCTGCACGGCGCGGAATGCCGGCTCGCCCAGCTCGGCGACGACGTCACGCCGTGCGGCAAGGTCGAGGTCAGCGAGGTGGCGCGGAGGCAGGGCGGCCCGGCGGCCGTCGCTCGTGGTGCCGGTCGCGCTGGAGGAAAGGTTCAATACGGGAAGCTGCGTCATGAGGGTTCCAGTGTCCCATGCCGCGCCGCATGGTCTCCAAGACCGCCGGACGGCACGGCAGGACGACGAACGCTACCCGTGCGGCACCAGGAAGGCGAGGACCGCATAGGCCGTGGGCAGGGCCAGCAGTATCGAGTCGAGGCGGTCCATGAGGCCGCCGTGCCCGGGCAGCAGGTTGCTCATGTCCTTGACACCGAGGTCCCGCTTGATCAGCGACTCGCCGAGGTCGCCGAGGACCGAGGCGATCGACACCGCCACGCCGAAGATCGCGCCGTGCCACCAGAGCGCGTCGTCGAGCAGCAGCGGCAGGGCGATCGCGCTGCCGGCGCCGGTCCACACGATCGAGCCGGCGAAGCCCTCCCAGGACTTGGCCGGGCTGACCGACGGGGCCATTGGGTGCCGGCCGAGGAAGACGCCGGTGGCGTAGCCGCCGGTGTCGGAGAGCACGACGGCGAGGATGGTCACCAGGACCCGGACGCTGCCGTCGGGCGTGTTGGCCAGCAGCGCCGCGAAGGAGCCGAGGAACGGCACGTACACGGCGATGAGCGCGCCCGCAGTGACGTCGCGCTGGTAATGCGCGACGCCGTCGGCGAAGCGCCACACCAAGACCAGCAGCAGGGTGGCGAGCAGGCCCAGCGGGAGCCGCTCCGCGCCGCCGAACCAGGCCAGGCAGACCATGAGCGGGGCGCCGAGCAGCAGCGGCACCAGCGGCGGATGCGCCTTGCGGACGCCGACCGCGCGGACCATCTCCCACACGCCGACCATCACCGCGACGATGACCAGGCCGAGGAAGAGCCATTTGTCCCAGACGAACAGGGAGAGCACGACCAGCCCGCCCAGCCCGACGCCCACCCCGATCGCCGCCGGCAGGTTGCGCCCGGCCCGGCTCTTGCGCTGCTGCGGCGGCGGCGCGGAGGTGTCGTCCACGGACAGCGTCTTTCCCACCGACGGCGCCTTTCCAACAGACGGCTCGGGCGCGGCATCGTCCTGCCGCGCCCGAGCCGGTGACGGGTCGGGGGCCCGATGAGCCCGGTCGAGATGGGCCATCAGACCTCGAGTAGCTCGGCTTCCTTGTGCTTGAGCAGTTCGTCGACCTGCGACACGTACTTGTGCGTCAGGTCTTCGAGCTCCTTCTCGGCGCGCCGGACCTCGTCCTCGCCGGCCTCGCCATCCTTGACGATGCGGTCGAGCTCCTCCTTGGCCTTGCGGCGCACGTTGCGGATCGCGACGCGGGAGTCCTCCGCCTTGTTCCTGGCCACCTTGATCATGTCGCGGCGCCGCTCCTCGGTCATCTGGGGCAGCAGGATGCGGATCTGGGTGCCCTCGTTGTTCGGGTTCACACCGAGGTCGGAGTCGCGGATGGCCTTCTCCATCGCGCCGATCTGCGACGCGTCGTAGGGCTTGATGAGCGCCATGCGCGGCTCGGGGATCGCGATCGAGGACATCTGCGGCAGCGGGGTCGGGGTGCCGTAGTAGTCGACCATCACCTTGCCGAACATCGCCGGGGTAGCGCGGCCGGTACGAATGACCGCGAACTCCTCCTTGCCATGCTCGATCGCGCGCTCCATCTTCTCTTCGGCCTCGAAGAGCGTCTCTTCGATCACGTGGTCTGTCCTCCTCGATCCGGAACGGGCTCGGCGGTGATGAGTGTGCCGATCCTCTCACCACTCAACGCGCGAGCGACGTTGTCCTCCCCCTCCGCGCCGAAGACCAGCATCGGCAGCGCATTCTCCTGGCAGAGGCTGAACGCCGTCTGGTCGACCACCCGCAGGCCCTGCACCAACGCCTCGGCGAACGTGATGTGGTCGATCTTGCGGGCGGTCGGATCGGTGCGCGGGTCGGCGGTGTATACGCCATCTACCCCGTTCTTGCTCATGAGCACGGTGTGCGCGTGGATCTCCAGGGCACGCTGGACGGCGACCGTGTCGGTGGAGAAGTACGGCATGCCGGCGCCGGCCCCGAAGATGACCACACGGCCCTTCTCCAGGTGGCGGATCGCCCGGCGAGGGATGTAGGGCTCGGCGACCTGCGCCATGCTGATCGCGCTCTGCACGCGCGTGTCGAGGCTCTCCTTCTCCAGGAAGTCCTGCAGGGCCAGACAGTTCATCACCGTGCCGAGCATGCCCATGTAGTCGGCGCGGGAGCGGTCCATGCCGGCCCGGGAGAGCTCGGCGCCGCGGAAGAAGTTGCCGCCGCCGACCACAACTGCGACCTGCACGCCGCGCCGCACGACCGCGGCGATCTGGCCGGCCATGGCGCGCACGACGGTGGGGTCGACGCCGACGGCGCCGCCTCCGAACACCTCACCGGAGAGCTTCAGCACGACGCGCCGCGCCCCGATCGGGGCCGGGGTCAGGGACTGCCTTGCCGCTTCGACGGCGGTGTTCGTCATGTGGGCACCCTTCTGTCTGTCCGGTTCTGTGGAAAGGGGGTCACGGTCTCCATCCGATGGACCGTGACCCCCCAACTTCCGTTGTACGGCCGATCAGGCCTGGCCGACCTCGAAGCGCACGAACCGCGTCACTTCGATACCGGCCTCGGCCAGCACCTGCTTGACAGTCTTCTTGTTGTCGCCCACCGACGGCTGCTCGACGAGGACGAAGTCCTTGAAGAAGCCGTTGACCCGGCCCTCGACGATCTTCGGCAGGGCCGCTTCCGGCTTGCCCTCCTCGCGGGCGGTCTCCTCGGCGATGCGCCGCTCCGACTCGACGACGTCCGCGGGCACCTCCTCGCGAGTGAGGTACTTCGGCCGCATCGCGGCGATCTGCATCGCCACGCCGCGGGCGTCGGCGAGGGCCGCCTCGTCGGTCTTGCCGGTGAACTCGACCGCGACGCCGACCTGCGGCGGCAGGTCGGGGCTCTTGCGGTGCATGTAGATCGCGACCTGCTCGCCCAGCACCGCGATGCGGTTGATGACGAGCTTCTCGCCGATGCGCGCCGACTCGGCCTGGACCAGGTCGGCGACCGTGATGTCGCCGATCTTCGAGGCCAGCAGCGCGTCGACGTCGGCCGCCTTGGTCGCGTCCACCTGCTGCGCCAGCTTCTGGCCCAGCTCGACGAACGCCTCGTTCTTGGCCACGAAGTCGGTCTCGCAGTTGATCTCGACCAGACCCGAGCCGTAGTGCGCGACGAGGCCGTTGGCGGTGGTACGACCGGCGCGCTTGCCGACGTCCTTGGCACCCTTGATACGCAGCAGCTCGACTGCCTTGTCGAAGTCGCCCTCGGCCTCGTCGAGCGCCTTCTTACAGTCCATCATGCCGGAGCCGGTCAGTTCGCGGAGCCGCTTGACGTCAGCGGCGGTGAAGTTGGACATGAGTCTCTCTCGCTCTGGTGGTGAACGCCTGGGCTGTTATGCCTGGGGGTTGTCTTCGACGGCCGGAGCGGCTTCGGCAGCAGGAGCGGCTTCGGCGGCCGGAGCGGCCTCGGCGGCAGGAGCGGGCTCGGCGGACTTGGCGCCCTCGAGCAGCTCGCGCTCCCACTCGGCGAGCGGCTCGTCACCGGCCACGACGCCCGGCTCGGGCTTCTGGTCCGCCCGGGTGGCACGCCCGGACCGAGCGATCAGCCCGTCGGCGACGGCGTCGGCGACCACGCGGGTCAGCAGTGCCGCGGAGCGGATCGCGTCGTCGTTGCCCGGGATCGGGAAGTCGACCTCGTCCGGGTCGCAGTTCGTGTCGAGCACGGCGATGACCGGGATGCCCAGCTTCCGCGCCTCGTCGACCGCGATGTGCTCCTTCTTGGTGTCGATCACCCAGATCGCCGACGGCAGCTTCTGCATGTCCCGCAGGCCGCCCAGCGTGCGGCTCAGCTTGGTCTGCTCGCGCGACAGCTGCAGGGTCTCCTTCTTGGTGTACCCCTGCGCGGTGCCCGTCAGGTCGAGGCTCTCGAGCTCCTTCATCCGCTGCAGCCGCTTGTACACCGTCTGGAAGTTCGTCAGCATGCCGCCCAGCCAGCGGTGGTTCACATACGGCTGGCCCACGCGCGTCGCCTGCTCGGCGATCGCCTCCTGGGCCTGCTTCTTCGTGCCGACGAACAGCACGGAGCCGCCCTCGGCCACGGTGTTGCGGATGTAGTCGTACGCCTTCTCGATGTAGTCGAGCGTCTGGCGCAGGTCGATGATGTAGATACCGTTGCGCTCGGTGAAGATGAAGCGCTTCATCTTCGGGTTCCACCGGCGGGTCTGATGCCCGAAGTGCACACCACTCTCGAGCAGCTGACGCATGGTCACGGTCATGTGACGGGATCCCTTCGATCCTGGTTGTCACGGCGGACCGGTCGGACCGCCGTCCTGGCGCCCAGTCGTCGGCCGTCTCACCCTCCGCACACGCCGCCGTTACCAGCCGGCGTGTCTGATCGGGACCAGGGCGGCCGCCGCCCTTGAACGCTCGCCCGGCGCGGGAAGAAATGCGGCGGGCTAAGGGAGGGCGCGCGAGGTCGACCGCACGCTGTGCGGTCGCCAGGGGAAAGTGTACGCGCCGGGCCCGGGCGACATCGAATGCCCCCGGTGTCGGGTTGTTTGTGCCGATCTGTCCGGACTTCCCCGTTGTCTCGCGCCGGGGATGTATTCGTCTTTGTCCGGCTTCTCGGGGTTCGTTCCGACCCTATGGCCTCGTCGCGCAACCGGGTGATTCGGCGACCCACCCGGCGCCCGGCTGTTTCGACAACCCGGTCGCCGCCCCGGACCGGGCCGGGCGGAGGCCCAGCCCGGTGTCCGTCTTCGGCATTCCCGGCGGTTCGGTCTCGCTGTTTCGGCTCAGCTAGGAGGCGGCCAGGCCGGCGGCGACGAAGAGCAGGAGCGCGACCGGCAGGTACACCAGCGGCGTCCGTAGCCACGCCCGCGCCCCCGGCGCCGCCGCGGCCGCCCCGCCGATCAGCCCGTACAGCCCGAGCGCGAACATCGGCAGCGCGGGAATCATGAAGATGCCGGAAAGGGTCGCCCCCGCCAGGATCTCCTTGGCCGTCATCGCGCTGATGAACAGCCGCAGGATCGGCACCTCGAACAGGATCGTGAGCACGACCAGCACGACCGCCAGCCCCGGCCGCTTGCTCCGGTACACCGCGCCGGCCGGCTCCGCCCCCTGACCGTACTGTTGCGGCGCCGGAATGGCCGCGGTCAGCGTCGTGGGCGCGACGAACGCGCTCGGTGGCGCCCCGGTCGGCCCGCTGGAGACGGGTGCGCCCGACACCGGCCCGCCAGACACCGGCCCGGTCGCGCCCGGGCCCAGCGCCCCCGGCCCCCCGGCCTGCTGCGACGTCATCCCCTGACCCGGGATGCCCTGACCCGCAATGCCGCCCGGGATTCCCTGCGACGGCAGGCCCGGGATCGGCGCGCCCGAGCTCGACAGCCCGGACAATCCTGCGCCGGACGATCCGGCGTCGGACGGTCCCAGGCCGGACGACCCCAGGCCTGGCGATCCCAGGGCCGGCGATCCCAGGGCCGGCGATCCCAGGGCCGGCGATCCCGCGCCGGACGGACCGCCGCCGGACACCGGCCGCTGCAGCGCGCTGCGATCGATCGCCTCCGACCGCCGCGAGCGACCGCCGAACTCACCGGACAGATCACCCGTGTCGACGGACCTACCGGCCGGCGCCGGTGCGCTGAACTGCCCGCTCGGGCTGTCGCCGTAGCTCAGCGGGTCGGCGCCGTACCCGCGACCACCGCCCCGGGGGTCGGGAACCCGATACCCGTCGTCGTACTCCCGCTCCTCCGCGTACCGCGTCGGCGTGTACCCGCGGCCCTCACGCTCGTCGCCGTACCCGCGATCGGCGTCCTCGCGTCCACGCGGGTCGCGAGGGCGGTCGTCCCAGTCCCTGTCATCGCGGCCCCGGTCGTCGCGGCCCCGGTCGTCGCGCATCCGGTCGTCACGGCGGTCGTCGTAGCCGCGGTCGTCGTATCCACGGTCGTCCGGGTACCAGCGCGAATCCGCATCCGGCTCCGGGAAGTTCCGGCGTCCATCCACGGTCCGTCACGGTAAGCCCTCGGGTTGATCCTCGCCACCCGGCGAAGGCGCCTGTAATCCGCGTCGCTGCCCGGCAACGGTCCCCCTGGCCTGTGTCACCGGCCGGTTCGCCTCGGATTTCCCTGCTTGCCGGCCAACCTCGACCTGCGCCGTGTGCGGCCGATACGTCCCGGCGGTCAGGCCGCGGGAAAGCTCCACCGCCCGCCCGTACCAGGGCTCGGGGACCTGTCGATGCAGCGCCCGCCACAGGTGACGCGGCACACGTGGTCGTCGGCGGCTCCCATCCGCCCAGTTCGCGCGGGCGGGCGGCGCGTCGCGAGCCCCGGCGCGGGCGGGCCGCATACTCAGGAGGTGACTGACGCCCCTCGTGATCCGCTCGTCGCCCGCATGCGCCCGTTCGGCACCACCATCTTCGCGGAGATGTCGGCGTTGGCCGTGCGCACCGGCTCCGTCAACCTCGGGCAGGGCTTCCCGGACACCGACGGTCCCGCCGCCATGCTCGAAGCGGCCGCCGCGGCGATCCACGGCGGGCTCAACCAGTACCCGCCGGGCCCCGGCATCCCCAAGCTGCGTGCCGCGATCTCCGCTCATCAGAAGGCGTTCTGGGGCCTGGACTACGACCCCGACGGCGAGATCCTGGTGACCGCCGGCGCGACCGAGGCGATCGCCGCGAGCATCCTCGCGCTGTGCGAGCCGGGCGACGAGGTCGTCTGCTTCGAGCCCTACTACGACTCCTACGCCGCGTCGATCGCGCTCGCCGGAGCGGTCCGCCGCCCGGTGACGCTGCGGGTCGACGACGGCCACTACACCTTCGACCCGGCCGAGCTGCGCGCCGCGTTCGGCCCCCGGACCAGGCTGGTTCTGCTCAACTCCCCGCACAACCCGACCGGCAAGGTCTTCACCGCCGCCGAGCTCGCCCAGATCGCCACGCTCTGCGCGGAGTACGACGTGATCGCCGTCACCGACGAGGTGTACGAGCATCTGGTGTTCAGCGACGCGGCCGCCCCGCACCTGCCGCTCGCCGGGCTGCCGGACATGCGGGAGCGCACGCTGCAGATCTCCTCTGCCGGCAAGACGTTCTCGTGCACCGGCTGGAAGATCGGCTGGGTGTGCGGTCCCCGGCCGCTGGTGTCCGCCGTGACGCGGGTCAAGCAGTTCCTCACGTACGTCAACGCCGGGCCGTTGCAGCCCGCCGTCGCTGTGGCGCTGGACTCGCCGCCGTCGTACTACCAGGAGTTCCGCGACGACCTGCAGCGCAAGCGTGACCGCCTGTGCAAGGGCCTGGCGGAGGCCGGGTTCGCGGTACTGCGGCCGGAGGGCACGTACTTCGTGACCGCCGACATCACCCCGCTGGGCGGCACCGACGGCATCGAGTTCTGCCTGTCGCTGCCGGAGCGCTGCGGTGTCGTCGCGGTACCGACACAGGTCTTCTACGACGACGCGGCGGCGGGCCGGCGGCTCGTGCGGTTCGCGTTCTGCAAGCGCGACGAGATCCTCGACGAGGCGGTCGCCCGGCTGCAGCGGCTCTGACGGTCTCACCAGTCCTCTTTCTCCTCGCCGATCGCGGCCCGCGGCTGGCTGCTCAGCCGGTACCCCTCCGGGCTGGACACCACGAAGCCGAGCTCCTCCAGCAGCGGCAGGTTGCGCCGGGCGTCGCGCCCGCTGACCCCGGCCACGGCGGCGATCCGCTCCGCCGACGTGGCCCGTCGCGGCCGCACCGCGTCGAGGATGCGCGCCTGCAGCGGTTCCAGGACGTCCTCGGGCCGCCCCGCGCCCTGGATCGGCTCCGCGAGCTCGCCGACGCTGCCGACCTCCTCGATGATCTCCTCGACCCGGGTGACCAGGACCGTGCCCGGCTGCCGCAGCTCGATGTGGCAGCCGACCGACATCGCCGAGTTGATCGGTCCGGGCACCACCATCGCGGAGCGGTGCAGCAGCCGTGCGTACCCGAGCGTGCTACGCGCCCCGCTGCGCGATGCGGCCTCGACCACCACGGTTCCCTTGGTCGCGGCCGCGATCACCCGGTTGCGGGTCAGGAACCGGGTCTTGTGCGGCTGAGTGCCGGGCGGCCACTCGGTGAGCAGCAGCCCCTCGGCGCCGATCTGTTCGAGCACCGCTGCGTTGGCCGCCGGGTACGCACGGTCGATGCCGCACGCGAGCACCGCCACCGTCTGCCCTCCGGTGGCCAGCGCGCCGCGGTGCGCGGTCACGTCGACGCCGAGCGCCCCTCCGGACACCACCGTCCACCCGCGCTCCGCGAGCCCGAAGCCGAACTCGGAGGCGACGTATCCGCCGTACCCCGTGATCGCCCTCGCCCCGACCACCGCCACGGACCGTTCGAGCGACTCCGCCAGCCGAAGCGGCCCGCGCAGCCAGACGCACATCGGCGGGTCCGTGTCCCGCCGCAGCATGTTGCCCTCGCGGCTGGCCCGCACCAGCTCGTCGAGCGCACCCGGCCACTCCTCATCGGCGGCGGTGACGATCCGCGCGCCGAGCCGCTCGGCCAGCTCGCCCATCTGTGCGGCGAGCCGCTCCCCCGGGTTCGCCGAGCCGTCGATACCCAACGCGCGCAACCGGGCCTGCACGGCCCCGGCGAGCCCGGCCGTGATGTTGTACCCACCGACCACCCTGGCCAGCGCCTCCTGCGCGCCGACGGAGCGGACCAGCAGGCCGAGCTCACGGCTGCCGGGCTCGACCAGCATGCCGAGCGCCATTCTCGCGGTCCGTTCGTCGCTCATCTCGTCGCTCATCCAAGGCTCGCGGCTCACCGGACGGTCCTCGATCGCAGCTCGAGGGCCTCACGGACGTCGCCGGCCTCGGGCCGCTCCCGCCCGTCGAGATCCGCGATCGTCCAGGCGACCCGTACGGCCCGGTCGAATCCGCGAGCGGACAGGCGGCCGCGATCCATGGCCTCCGTGAGCGGCCTCACCACGGGTTTCGGCAGGCGGAAGCGGTGATGCCGCAGCATCGATCCGGGCACCTCGCCGTTGGAGCCGACATGCGGTGCCCAGCGCGCGATCGCCGCGTCGCGGGCCGCCCGCACCCGGCCGGCGACGACCGCCGTGGGCTCGACGGCCTCGGCGTTGATCAGTGCGGCCGAGCGCACGGGGTCCAGGTCCACCTGCAGGTCGACCCGATCCATCAGCGGGCCGGACAGCCGCGCCTGATAGCGCCGGCGCACCATCGACGGGCATTCGCACGTCTGTTGCCCTCCCGGTTTCGCGCACGGGCACGGGTTGGCGGCGAGCACGAGCTGGGCGCGGGCCGGATACACGGTCTCGCCATAGGCGCGCCGGAGCCTCACCTCGCCTTCTTCGAGCGGCTGTCGCAGTGCCTCGAGCGCGCCGTTGGCGAACTCGGCACATTCGTCCAAGAAGAGCACACCGTTGTGGGCCAGGCTGATCGCGCCGGGCTTGGCCAGCCCGCTGCCACCGCCGACGAGGGCGGCGACCGAGGCCGTATGGTGCGGCGCCTGCAGTGGCGCCCGGCGGATGAGCGTGCTGCCGGGCGAGAGGGTGCCCGCGACCGAGTGCAGCGCCGTCGCCTCGATCGCCTCGTGGTCGTTCAGCGGCGGCAGCACGCCGGGCAACCGCTCGGCGAGCATGGTTTTGCCGGCGCCCGGGGGACCGAACATCGCGACGTGGTGGCGGCCGGCGGCGGCGAGCTCGATGACGCGCCGGCCGCGCTCCTGGCCGAGAACGTCGGCGAGGTCCAGGGGTGCGGCCTCGGGCGACGGTGGCTTCACGGCCGGGTCGAGCAGGTGCTCCGATCCGTACAGGTACCCGATGATCCTGCCGAGGCAGTCGGCGGCGCGGACCTCGATGTCGGGCACCAGGCGCGCCTCGGTGACGTTCGCCAGCGGTACGACCGCGAAGCCGACGCCGGCACGGCTGGCGGCCAGGACCGCCGGGAGGATGCCGCGGACCGGGCGCACGGTGCCGTCCAGGCCGAGCTCGCCGAGGACGACCGCGTCGGCGAGGCGGCCGATCGGCAGGTCAGACCCGGCGGCGAGGACGGCGATGGCGACCGCGGCGTCGAAGCCGGAGCCGTGTTTGCGCACGTGCGCGGGCAGAAGGTTGACGGTGATGCGCTGCTGCGGCCAGTACGCACCGGAGTTGTGCACGGCAGCCCGGACGCGGTCGCGGGCCTCGCTGAGCGCGGCGTCCGGCAGGCCGGACACGACGAGGCTCGGCAGGCCCGGTGCGACGTCAGCCTCGACGACGATCACCTCGCCGACGACGCCGTGCAGCGCGACGGAGCGGACCATGGCGTATCCCATCAGAACGCCCCGCGCAGGTGCTGGACCGCCACGGACCGGCCCACGAGCACGCTGACCACGTCGAAGCGGAGCCGTTCGCCCCGCGCGTGGTTGGCCGCCAGCCACATCAGGGCGAGTGCGCGCAGGCGGCGCACCTTGGCCGGCACGATCGCCTCGGCGGGCCGGCCGTAGCGGGTGCCGCGGCGGGTCTTGACCTCCACGAACACCAGGTCGGCACCGTCCCGGGCGACCACGTCGAGCTCACCCGACCGGCTGCGCCAGTTGCGATCGAGCAGCACGAGCCCCTGTGACACGAGGTATCGGCAGGCGACGCGTTCGCCGAAGCCGCCGAGGAGCTGGTTGTGGTTCGTCATGCGGGCGACTGTGGCGGATCGGGGCGATCAATGCGGCGCGTTGAAGATCAACATGTGGACAACGAGGTGCTTGTGAATAAATTCGGACAGGTTATTTGATTTTGGTATGTGGCCGGATCGCGACGCAGGTCGGGCTGGGTGGGGCCACTACCGGGCCGGATTCAAAAAATTTTGCGCCAGTGCTGGTGGACGAGGTCCTGGCCGTACGCCGGTTTGCGTTCCTCGCTGTCGAGGACGAACCCGGCGCGCTGGTACAGCCGTCGCGCGTCGGCGAGGACGTCGTGCGTGAACAGGACCATCTCGCGGTAGCCGGCGCGCCGGGCGAACCGGAGGCACTCGTCGACCAGCCGACCGCCGACGCCCAGGCCGCGTGCCTTCGGCTCGACGAGCAGCAGCCGGAGCTTCGCCGTCGCCTCGGCAGCGCGGCCGTCTCGGACTTCCCGACCGTCTCGGACCTCTCGGCCGTCTCGGACTTCCCGACCGTCTCGGACCTCTCGGCCGTCTCGGACGCAGAAGATCGATCCGACAGGCCCGCCGTCGATCTCGGCGATCCAGCCGCGGTCCCAGCGGGGGTCGTGCGACTCGGCATAGTCGGCGACGATGCGCGCGACCATCGCCTCGAACCGCTCGTTCCAGCCGTATTCCGCGGCGTAGAGCGCGCCGTGACGCTGCACGACCCAGCCGAGGTCACCCGGGCCGGGCGGGCGCAGCACGACCGTCCGCGCGGACGCGGAGCCGCCACCGAGGATCGACTCGATGGCATCCATGGCACCCACCAGCCGTCGCCGGTCCGCCTCCGTCGCGGTCGCCAACAGCGCGGCCGCCTGCGCGTCCGAGCGCTCGTCGAGCTCGCCCTGCGCGGCCCGGCCGGCGTCGGTGAGCCTGATGCGCTGCTTGCGCGCGTCCGCGTCCGAGCGCTCGCGCACTACCAGGCCGTCGTTCTCGAAACGGCCGAGGATGCGGCTCAGATAACCCGCGTCCATATCCAGCCCCTGCCGCAGGTCGGCGACCTCCAGCGCGGGCGCGGGCGCGGCGGCCAGCTCGTACAGGACGCGGGCCTCGGCGAGGGAGTACGGCGAGTCGAGCAGCCCGGCCCGCAGAACGCCGATCAGGTTCGTGTAGAAGCGGTTGAACCGCCTCACCGCCGCCACCGTCTGGATAGTCATAGTTGACATCGTCATTAGATCTATTGACTCTGTCAACGATCTCCCGGAAAGCCGGGCGACGTGGCGTCGTAACTACCGGGAAACGCGGCATCGTCAGGCTTGCCCCCATGTCGCTACGTCACGTGATCGTCGAACTTCCCGATCGGCCCGGCTCCCTCGGCCAGGTGACAACGCTCCTCGGGCGCCTCGGCGTCGACATCCGGCAGATGCGGGTGCTGAGCCGCGACGGCGCGGTGGCGACGGACGAATTCCTGATCAGCGTGCCGGGCTCGGTGATCGACCGGACGCTGCCGGAGCTTCTCGAAGAAATTCAAGGAGTTCGTGTACTCGCGAGCGTGCTGACTGGTACCGATAGCGGGATAGCGGACGCTATCGTGGCGCTATGACCGCTCCTGCCGACAAGCTCGTGGAGCTGCTCGAGTCCCTCCCTCCCGCCGACCGTCAAGAGATCACCGTCTGGTTGCTCAACCGCACCGTCCCCGCCGGACCGGGGGCGCTTCTCGCCGGCGCCGCGCTGCGCGACCGCAACCTGATCGGCGCACCCGACCTGCGCCCCGAGAGCAGCCACGGCGCGCTCGGCGGCTCGCTACCGGTGGGCGAGGAGAGCCAGCTGGTGACGTTCCGCCTGCCGGCCGAGCGGCACGCCGAGCTGCGCGCCTGGTGCGCCGAACACGGCTTCACGATGGCCGCCGTGGTGCGCGGGCTGATCGAACGGTTCCTCGAAGAGCAGCAGCGCAGGTGAAACCGCGCAAGGCAGCCACGACAGGACCCGTGGCCGGAACCGCCGAGCTGCACGAGCGGCTCCCCCTGGCGATGCGGGAGGCCGTCGACGACTTCGCGCGGCACCTCGCGGCCGAGCGGAACCGGTCGGTGCACACGGTGCGGGCATACGTCGGCGACGTCGTTTCGCTGCTGGACCATGCCGCGGCCGCGGGCGCGGAGGCCCCCGCCGCGCTGACGCTCTCGGTGCTGCGCGGATGGCTCGCGCGCAGGCGCTCGGCCGGGGATGCCCGCACGAGCCTGGCCAGGCATGCGGCGGCCGCGCGGACGTTCACCGAATGGGCGAAGCGGGAGGGTCTCGCCGACGGGGACCCCGGGCAGCGGCTGGCCAGCCCGAAGGCCCACCGTGACCTGCCGACCGTGCTCCGTGCGGATCAGGCCGAGACACTGGTGACGTCCCCTTCCGGGCGCGCGGACGCGCTGGGGCTGCGCGACCGGGCGGTGTTGGAGCTGCTGTACGGCACCGGGATCCGGGTCAGCGAGCTGTGCGGCCTCGACCTCGGCGACGTGGACCGGATGCGCCGCGTCGTGCGGGTCGTCGGCAAGGGCGACAAGGAGCGCTCGGTGCCCTACGGGCTGCCGGCCGACCAGGCCCTGACCGAATGGCTGCGGCACGGCCGGCCGGCACTGGAGGCGGCGCGGAGCGGCCAGGCGCTGCTGCTGGGCGCCCGCGGCGGACGGTTGCAGGCCGGGGCGGCGCGGCGGATCGTCGACGGGCATGCCCGGGCCTCCGGCCTGCCGCCCACCTCGCCGCACGACCTGCGTCATTCCGCCGCCACGCACCTGCTGGAGGGCGGCGCCGACCTGCGCTCGGTGCAGGAGATGCTCGGCCACGCGTCGCTGTCGAGCACGCAGATCTACACCCACGTGTCGATCGAGCGGCTGCGGAGCGCGTACGAGCAGGCGCATCCCCGTGCGTAGACACCCAAGCCGGCGCGTCCGCACGCGGCGGCGGCCAGACCCGGCCCGCGTCCGCGCCGGCGTGCCAAGGCCCCGACGGTGCGGTCCGGGCGATGCGGTCCCGGAGCGTGCCTTCCTCGTCGAGCGGGACAAGCCCGTCGGCGAGGGCACCGGTCTCGGCCTGGACATCAGCTACCTGAACATCAGCTACACGGTCCGGGGCGAGCGCGGTAGCGCGGGTGTGGCCGCGCGCCGCGGGTCGTGCGGGGCCAAGCGGGCGCGGTCGCGCCGGTTGGAGCCCTAAGATCGTGGATGTGTCCGCACCCGAGCCGCTTCCGGGCGCGCGGCTGCTCTTCTCGCACGATGCAGCCGTCGCGCATCTGAACCACGGGGCGTTCGGCATGGTGCCGATCACCGTCCAGCGCGCGCAGCAGCGGCTCCGCGAGGAGATGGACGCCAACCCGCACCGGTTCTTCGCCGTCGGGCTCGAGGAGCGTATCGCGCACGTACGGCGGCACCTGGCCGCGTTCGTGGGGGCCGATCCGGAGGGGACGGCGCTGGTCAGCAACGCCAGCACGGGCACGTCGATCGCGCTCGGAAGCCTCTGCCTCGGCACCGAGGACGAGATCGTGACGACCGATCACGGCTATGGCGCGGTGGATCTCGCCGTGGCGGCGACCTGCCGGCGGACCGGGGCGGTCCATCGGGTCGCGCGGGTGCCGCTCGCAGCGGACGACGCGACGGTGACCGCGGCCGTGCTCGACGCGACCACCGCGCGGACGCGCCTGGTGATCGTCGACCACGTCACCGCCACGACCGCGCGGGTGTTCCCGGTGCGGGGCATCGTCGAGGCGGTGCGGGCGCGCTGGGGCGACCGGGTGGCGGTCCACGTCGACGCCGCGCACGTGCCGGGCATGCTCGATCCGGCGGTGGGCGAGCTCGGCGCGGATTTCTGGGTCGGGAACCTGCACAAGTGGGCGTACACGCCACGGGGTACCGCGCTGCTGACCGTCGCGCCCGCGTGGCGGGACCGGATCCGGCCGCTGGTGCTGTCGTGGTCGGCCGAGGCGGGCTTCCCGGAGAGTCTGGAGTGGCTCGGCTCGTACGACTACACGTCGTGGCTCGCGGCGCCGACGGGGCTGTTCGTGTTGCGCTCGCTCGGCATCGAGGCGGTGCGGCGGCACAACTCGGCGCTTGCCGAGTACGGGCAGCGCGTGATCGCGGAGGCGCTCGATGCCGAGGTGCCGGCCGCTACCGGGCTGCCGATGACGCTGATCCCGCTGCCTGCGGGCGTGGCGGTCGACCAGGCGGGCGCGACCGCGCTGCGCCGGCGGATCTCGGACGAGCTCGCGGCCGAGGTCGGGCTCGCCGCCTGGCGCGGGCGCGCATACCTGCGGTTGTCGGGCCAGGTGTACAACCGGCCCGAGGACTACCAGCGGCTCGCCGAGGGCCTTCCGAAGCTGCTGGACCGCCGGTAGCCCACGCGCGGACGCGGCGCGCGCCAGGACGAGCAGTACGCGGACGCGCTGAAGTGGAACCGTGCCGCCCGCGGCACCAGGAACAACGCGCCGGGCCGGCGAGCTACGTCAGGGGAAGCAGACGGACGCGGGCGCGGTGCAACAGGGTGAGCGGATCGGAGTACACCCCCTCATCCGAACGCACCCCCCAGTGCAGGCAGGCCGCGACCGGGCAGCCCGGATGGCCCGGTCTCAGCGTGCCCAGTTGCGTCCCCGGGGACACGGCCTGGCCCTCCACCACGGTGGGGACGACCGGTTCATACGTGGTGCGGAACCCGCCCGGGTGTCTGACACTCACCACCGGCCGCCCGCCGACGGTCCCGGCGAAGATCACCGTGCCGGGGCCGGCGCTGCGCACGATCTGCCCCGGGGCGCCGGCCAGGTCCACACCACGGTGACCGGCGGCGTACCGGTCCGAGGGCGGCTCGAAGCCCCTGGTGACCGTCACGGGGCCGTCCAGCGGCGCCTGGTACCCCTCGGCCGGTGGCTCGTGGACAACCGGCGTCTCGCGAGAGGCCGGCGGTGAGGCGAGCGCGGAGCCTACGGCCGCCACGACGGCGCCGGCGGCTGCGATGACGGTAGCGGCGGTGGCCAGGATCCCGAGACGAACGAGAGTCTTCAACATGGCGGGCAGCGTTGCGGAAACGGGCGTTCGCGGCAAACGCGATCATGGCTATCCTGTGGACAAAGCACCGCTTGTGGATAACCCGCGCGAGCCAGCGAAGTGTGCTAGAGGCGCCAGACAGATCCGGAGGAAACGGGCATGAACGCATTGAAGGCAGTGCTCGTCGTCGTGGGGCTGATCGTGGTCGGCATGCTCGCGTGGTGGCTGCTCAAGCTGGTGGTCAGCCTGGTGCTGTACCTGATCGTCGGCGCGCTCGTCGTGGGCGCGTGCTGGTACGCGTACAACCGCTATGGCAGGCCGACACGGACCCGGCGCTGGTAGAAAATTTCTCCCCCGGGTCCCCGCGGCGGCGGGGCGTCAGCCGCCGAAGCCGTTGTCCGGCAGCGAGATGTCGGGCTTCTCGAGCTCCTCGACGTTGACGTCCTTGAACGTCATCACCCGGACATTCTTCACGAACCGGGCAGGACGGTACATGTCCCAGACCCATGCGTCGTGCATCTCGACCTCGAAGTAGACCTCGCCGTCGGAGTTGCGCACGTGCAGGTCGACCTGGTTGGCCAGGTAGAACCGGCGCTCGGTCTCCACCACGTAGGAGAACTGACGGACGATGTCGCGGTACTCCCGGTAGAGCTGGAGCTCCATCTCGGTTTCGTACTTCTCGAGATCTTCGGCGCTCATCGCGGTCCGCCTTCCATAGCCACATTGTCGCCCACTTGCGCCGGAACCCGTACGGCCTCGCCGGGCGCCACGCCGACGTTACCGCGCCTTTGCCCCGGCCGCCCCACCGCCGCCACGTTCGCGTAGGAGAAACGGTGCTCGGGGCACGGCCCGTGTGCGGCGAGCGCGGCGCCGTGGTCCGGCGTCGAATAGCCTTTGTGCTCGTCGAAGCCATATTCGGGGTACGACACGTGCAGTTTTCGCATGATCCGATCTCGCGTGACCTTTGCCACGACACTCGCCGCCGCGACGCACGCGGCGACCTGGTCGCCCTTCCACACGGCGAGGCCGGGAATGCCGATGCCGTCGACCTTGAACCCGTCGGTGAGCGCGTAGTCGGGCCGCACGGGCAGGCCCGCGAGGGCGCGGCGCATGCCTGCGAGGTTGCATACGTGCAGGCCGCGGCGGTCGATGTCGCCGGGCGGGATGACCACGGCGTTCCACGCCTCCGCGCGCCTGACCACCTGCTCGTAGATGCGCTCCCGCGCGGTCGCGGTGAGCAGTTTGGAGTCGTTGAGCTCCTCGATCTCGCCGCGACGGCCCGGCGGCAGGATGACGGCGGCGACCACGAGCGGCCCCGCGCAGGCCCCACGGCCCGCCTCGTCGGCGCCGGCCACCCGGGTGAATCCACGCCGCTGCAGGGCCCGTTCGAGGGCCCACAGGCCCGCTGCGCGGTGCACGACGGTGCGCGGGGGCGCGAGCATGCTCAGCCCACCTCCCGCAGCAGATCGGCGAGGTCCGACGGGTAGAAGCGCTCCGACGTCGCGTCAAGCTCGCCGGCGGCCCACCAGCGGGTGGCGTCGACGCTGTCGACCTCGTAATCGGCGAGGTTGGTCAGGTCGACGGTGAACGCGTCCGCGCGCACGACGAAGAACGACTGCTGCTGCGAGTACCAGCGGCCGTCGAACGGGAACTCGACCTGGTCGGTGCGGACGGGGCCGACGAGGTCGGCGGGGGTGATGCGCAGCCCGGTCTCCTCGTAGACCTCGCGCACGGCCGTCTCGATGAGCGACTCGTCCGCCTCCACGCCGCCGCCGACGGTGAACCAGTAGCGGTGCTCGGGTCGCGCCGGATCGCATCCGCGCAGCAGCAGCACGCGTCCGGACGGGTCCAGCAGCAGCACTCGGGCCGCCCGGCGGTCGATGTCTGCCGCAGCCTCCGTCATACCGACGAGACTACGGCGTTGTCACCTGGTAGCCGGATCCGGCACCTTGTCGAAGCTGTCCGGGACGCTGAGCCATTTCGCTCGCGAGAAGGGCCAGAAGACCACGAAGGCGCGTCCGATGACGTCACCCTCGGCGATCGTCGCCTGGTTCGGGTCCTTCGTGCGGATGAAGTTGTACCGCGAGTCGCCCGACCGCGACCGGTGGTCTCCCATCACCCAGAGGCGGCCCTTGGGGACGGTGACGTCGAACTGCTCCTCGCTGGGCAGGTCCTGCAGCCCGTCCTCGTTGGCGTAGATGTACGGCTCGGTCAGCGCCGTGCCGTTGATCGTGATCCGCTGCTTGTCGTCGCAGCACACGATGTGATCGCCACCGACGGCGATGACCCGCTTGATGAAGTCCTCTTCGGACGGGTCGTTGCGCCACGAGTCGGGCGCCTGGAACACGATGACCTCGCCACGGTGGGGAGACCGGAAGTCGTACACGAGCTTGTTGACGAGCACGCGGTCCTTGATCAGCAGCGTGTTCTCCATCGATTCGGACGGGATGTAGAACGTCTGCAGGACGAAGGCCCGCACCACCACGGCGACGATGATCGCCACGCCCAGCAACACCGGCAGTTCGCGCCAGAACGTACTGGGCTTCTTGGTCTGCTCGTCAATCACGCCTGAAGGGTACGTGCTCGTCATTATCGGTGGCGCCTCAACCGCTCCTGACGCGCCGAACGGGTCGAAAGCGCCAAGGACACCGCAATCGGGGCAATCACCATGTCCGGGACGGGCGGGATGGCGGGCGCAGGCGTGATTCGCGGGCTCGGAGGCCCCATGGCCGTAGGTTTCGGCACGTTCTTGAACGTGTCGGGCATCGTTATCCAGCTCCACCGGCTGCTGGGCCACAGGACGACGAACGCACGGCCGATCACGTTGGCGATCGGGACCTGGCCCTGGCAGCGCGAGTCCTGCGACACGCCGCGATGGTCGCCCATCACGAACATCTGGCCGGCCTGCACCTTCACGGGTCCGAACCGGCGCGACGTGCACTGCTTCGGGTTGGGCGGGGCGTCCAGCGGCGAGTCCTCGTACAGGTACGCCGACTCATCGAGCGGATAACCGTTGACCGTCACCCTGCCGTCCGCGTCGCAGCACGCCACGGTGTCTCCGGGCAGGCCGATCACCCGTTTGATGAAGTCCTTCTCATTGGGTTGGGAAACACCCACAAGGTCGCCGACGGTACGGCCGAGCTCCGCGAAGAAGCCGGCGCCCTTGGCGACCTGGTTCTCCGGCGCCCATGTGTCGGGGCCGGTGAAGACGACGACCTCGCCCCGCTCGGGCTCGCGCACGTCGTAGAGGACCTTGTTGACCAGCACCCGGTCGCCGACGAGGAGGGTCTCCTCCATCGAGCCCGACGGGATGTAGAACGCCTGCACCAGGAAGGTGCGAATGAGCACGGCGAGGCAGAACGCGACGATCAACAGCAGCGGCAGCTCCTGCCACAGCGGCATGTTCTTGCGCTTGCGGCGGGCCTTGCTGCGCCACGAGGTCGCCGAGTCGTCGTCGTGGCCGCCGCGTGCCCGGGAGCGCGACCCCGACCCCGTGGAGCGCTCGCCGCGGTCATGGCTTCGGTCGTCCCGCTCGCCACGATCCCGGCGGTCGCCGCGCCCGGGCTCGCCATAGCCGTTGGCGTCCTCGAACGCGCGGTCGCGCACGATCGGCGGCTCGTCGTCCCAGCGGCCGCGGCGCGAACCGTACGGGTCGTCCCAGGCCCGGCTGCCACGGTTCCAGTCGCCGCGGTCGTGGTCGTCGCGCTGGTGCTCACCCCGGCGGGGCGTGACGTCGCGGCGCCCATGGGCGTCGCCGTGCGTCCAGCCACCGTCGTAGGCGCGTTGCTCCTCCGAGGCGTCCGGGCGACCCGTGGTGGTCCAATAGTCGTGGCCCGGGTAGCTGACGTTGCCGAAGGGGTGTTGCTGCTGCTGCCCATGCTCCTCGCCCGCCCGGTCCGGATGGCGGTTACGTGGGTGTGGGTCATCGGCGCGATCGTCGTGACCATCGCGTCCGTAGGGGTCGCTTGCCATCGGCGTCAGCCTAAAGGCACAAGACCACTTTGGGGAGCCCTGCTCCTCTTGACCGAAAGACCCGATCCCGAACGCGTATCAGGGAGGGAACGCGCGGCGCCCCTCCCTGACGACGATCCAGCGAAACGCGCGGTCAGCTGCTGACCCGAGTCTCGCGCTTCTCCTTGATCTTGGCCTTCTTGCCCCGGAGATCGCGCAGGTAGTACAGCTTGGCGCGGCGCACGTCGCCGCGCGTCACGACCTCGATCTTGTCGACGGCCGGGCTGTTGACCGGGTAGGTGCGCTCGACGCCGACGCCGAAGCTCACCTTGCGAACCGAGAAGGTCTCCCGCAGGCCGGCGCCCTGGCGACGGATCACGACGCCCTGGAAGACCTGGACCCGGGACCGGTTGCCCTCGACGACCCGGGCGTGCACCTTGATGGTGTCGCCAGCGCGGAAGCTCGGGATATCGGTCCGCTGCGACTGTGCGTCCAGCGCGTCCAGCGTGTTCATCGCGGCTGTTCCTCGTCACTCAAGGCACGCCCGATTTCCGCGGCGCGCGAGGGTTAGATGATCATTGGTGCGGGCGCATCAGCCCGCAGCAACCTCACCACTTTGCCACATCGACGCGCCGAACCTGAAATCAGGCCCCTTGATCGGTACCGCGGGCCCGCCGCTCCAGTGCCTCGATGAGGTCTGGACGCCGCTCCGCGGTGCGCTGCAGCGCCCGCTCGCGCCGCCACCGGGCGATACGTCCGTGGTCACCGGAGCGCAGGATCTCCGGTACGTCCAGGCCGCGCCAGCTGGGCGGCTTCGTGTACATCGGGGCCTCGAGAACGCCGTCGGCGTGTGACTCGTCCACGAGCGAGTCGGCGTTGCCCAGCACACCGGGCAGCAACCGGGTGATCGCCTCCAGCACCACGAGGACCGCGACCTCGCCGCCGAAGAGCACGTAGTCACCCAGGGAGATCTCGCTCACCCGCATCCGGGTCGCGGCGTGATCGAAGACCCGCTGGTCGATGCCCTCATAGCGGCCGCAGGCGAACAGCAGGTGCTCCTCCGCGGCCAGGGCGCGCGCGGTCGCCTGGGTGAACGGCGCTCCGGCCGGGCTGGGGACGATCAGGTGCGTGTCCGGGCCGGCCAGCTCGTCGAGAGCCTGGCCCCACGGCTCGGGGCGCATGACCATGCCGGGGCCGCCGCCATAGGGGGTGTCGTCGACGGTGCGGTGCACGTCGTGGGTCCACCGGCGCAGGTCGTGGACGGCCAGCCGCAGGGTTCCGTTCGCGCGGGCCTTGCCGATGAGCGACAGGTCCAGCGGCGCGAGGTACTCGGGGAAGATCGTGACGACGTCGACCCTCATAGGTCGAACAGGCCTTCCGGCGGGGTGATCACGATGCGGCGCCCGGGCACGTCGACCTCGGGCACGATCTCGCGCACGAACGGCACCAGGCCGGTGCGCCCGTCCTCGAGCCGCACTACCAGCAGGTCGTGCGCGGGCACGTGGTCGATGCGCAGCAGCTCGCCGACCCGCTCCCCCGCGGCATCGACGACGTCGAGGCCGATGAGCTCGTAGTCGTTGAACTCGTCGGGGTCCTCGCTGGCCGGGATCGTGGCGCTGTCCACGCACAACAGGACGCCGCGCAGGTCCTCGGCGAGGTTCCGATCGTAAATACCCTCGAAGACCACCAGGAGGCGGCCCTGATGCGGGCGTACCGACTCGATGGTGAGCACCGGCGGAGGCTGCCAGGCGCCGGGAGGGACGATCTGCGGACGCCGCACCGCCGTCGAGTCGGTCTGGAGGACCGACCCGACGGCGAAACGCTCTGCCGGCGCATCCGTGCGCACGTCCACGAGGACTTCGCCCCGGACGCCGTGCGCGCGGATCACCTGGCCGACGACGAGCAGCATGCGTTCAGTACGCGTCGACGATCTCGACGCGCACTCCGCGCCCGCCGATCGACGTGATGACCTGCCGCAGCGCCTTGGCCGTGCGGCCACCGCGCCCGATCACCGTGCCGAGATCCTCCGGGTTGACCCGGATCTCCAGCCGCTGACCGCGACGTGAGTCGACCATGCGGACGCGGACGTCGTCGGGGTTGTCGACGATGCCCTTGACCAGGTGCTCGAGCGCTGGGCGCAACACGTCAGGCCTCCGCGCCGGCGCCGGCACCGGACTGCTCCTCCGCCTGTGCGGCCGGAGCCTCGGCCTCGGCCTTCTTCTTCGGTTCGGCGGTCTTCTTCGCCTTCGGTGCGGCGGCCAGGCCGGCGGCGGCCTGGGCCTCGGCCTCGTACGTCGCGCGGCGGTCGGGGGCCGCAGCGGCCACCTTCAGCGGCTCGGCCGGCGCGGGCAGACCCTTGAACTTCTGCCAGTCGCCGGTCTTCGACAGGATTGCCCGCACGGCCTCGCTCGGCTGCGCGCCGACGGAGAGCCAGTGCTGGACGCGGTCGGAGTTGACCTCGATGCGCGAGGGCTCCTCCTTCGGGTGGTACAGCCCGACGAATTCGATCGCCCGGCCGTCGCGCTTGGTGCGCGAGTCGGCGACGACGATGCGGTACTGCGGGTTGCGGATCTTGCCCATCCGCAGGAGCCGGATCTTGACGGCCACTTGGTTGCTCGCTCCTGGATCTGTTGGAAGCCGAGCGACCGCCCGGACACCGTGGGGATGGTGCCGTCGGCTGCTCTGTTGGACTGGCGTAACGCCGGGTTAGAGGGCTCGGACGCACACCGGATACCAGCAGACCATTCTGCCAGACCCGCTATCGCGGGCAAAAACGGGCCCCGGTCCTGGCGGCCGTCCGCCTCGTTCCCGATCAGCGAGTTGGCTCCGCGCCGTTCTCTGGGCTCCTGCGCCGCGCTCGCCTCCATGTCGCGGCCGCGCTGCCTCCGCGCCCGCGCCAGGCGCGCCACTCAGCGCAGCGGCGGGCGGTCCCAGCCCGGCTCGAGGCCTGGGATCTTCCACTCCGGCGGCGGCATGAAGTCCGTCCACGTGCCGTCGAACGGGAACCCGCCGGCCTCGATCTCCTTGATGACGCGGAGGCCCTCCTCGCGTACCGCCGCCTCGTCCGCGACCCAGTAGTGCTCCGGAATCGCGAGGCGCTCGAGGAACTCCTCCTCGTCCTTCCACTGCCAGCTGCGGTCGGGCGCGACGAGGACGTCGAGGTCCTCGTCGGTCACGTCGACCCCGGACGCGCCGCCCGGGTCGCTCCAGCGGATCGCCGGGCGTTCGAGGTTGACGTACCACCCCGTGAAGACGTCGGCGTCGTCGCGGAACCACCACACTGAGTGCGCGGGGTCACCGGGCCGGTGCAGCTTCAGCACCCCGGGCCCGTTCCAGGTGCCGTGCTTGAGCCCGGTGCCGAGCGTGACGTACTCGGCGAACGGCATCGTGCGCATCCCTCGCCCGTCGCCGGAGACCTCGTTCACCACCGGCGTGTGCCGGGTGATCCAGATCAGCAGTCCGCGCTCGTCGTCGGACACCACGCGGGCGGGGCGCACCCAGCCGATCCGCCCCCGCCGCACGTTGCGATGCATGATCACCTGGCCGGGCGTGAAGACGACGCTCAACCGCGCTCCCTCGGCCGGTCCCAGCCCTCGGTCACAGGCTCCGGGACGGTCCACCCGGCCGGCGGCCGGAAGTCGGTCCACGTGCCGTCGAACGGCCACGCCCCGGCCTCGATAGCGGGCACGACCTCGCGGCCCTGCGCCCACACGGCCTCGGGGTCATCGACCCAGTACGCGCCCGGGTACGCGAGGCGCTCCTCGAGCTCGTCCGCGTCCTTCCAGTCCCAGCGGCGGTCGGGCCAGACCCAGATGTCGAGGTCCTGGTCCGTCAGGTCGATGCCGGCGACCGCGCCGTCGTCCCAGGTGACACCCGGCTCCTCGAGATTCACGTACCACGCGCGGAAGCCGCCCTGCGGGTCGAAGAGCCACCACACGGAGAACGCGGCCCCGAGCGGATGAAACTTCAGCGTGCTCGGCCCGCGGTACACATCCTGGATGATCTTCTTCGGCGCCTCGATCCACTCGCCGAAGGGCATGTCACGCGGCCCGAGGCCGTCCTCGCTCACCTGACGGATGAGCGGGCTGCCGGTCGCGAGCCACAGCCGCGTGCCCCGCTCGTCGTCGGAGACCACCCGGGTCAGCGGAGCCCAGACCAGCATGTCATGGGTGAAGTGCCGGTGCAGGACCGGTCTTCCGGGACGCAGCGGCACACCGGAGATTGTACGGCTCCGCGCCCGCGCCCGGTGCCCGCCGCGCGCCCCCAATCGCCGCGCGGGCGCCGCACCGACGCGGACATCACCTCCGGCGCTTCCGGGCCTCCGGCAACGCCGCCGCGGACGCGGGCGGAGATCAGCGGATCACGCGGCCGCGCAGGACGATGCGGCGCGGGCGGAGGAGGGTGGTGAGGTCGTGGCGGGGGTCCTCGGCGTACACGACCAGGTCCGCCAGGCCGCCCTCGACCAGGCCGGGGAAGCCGAGCCACTCCCGGGCGCCCCAGGACCCGGAGCGCAGCACAGCCTCGGCGGACAGGCCGGCCTCGCGGTGCAGCAGGAGCATCTCCTCGGCGGCCAGGCCGTGGTTGATGCCGCCCCCGGCGTCGCTGCCGACGTAGATGGGTACGCCCGCCTCGTGCGCGGCGCGGACCACGGACGGAAAGCGGTCGCGCAGGGCGAGCATGTGGCCGGCGTACGCCGGGAACTTGTCCCGCGCCTGCGCCGCGATACTGCCGAACGTCGCAATGTTGATCATCGTCGGGACGAGGGCGGTGCCGCGGCGGGCCATCTCGTCGATGTCGGCCTCCGCGAGGCCGGTGCCGTGCTCGACGGAGTCCACGCCGGCGCGGACCAGGGCGGACACCGAATCCTCGGCGAACACGTGGACCGCGACCCGGGCACCGGCGTCGTGCGCGGCCGCGACCGCGCCGGCCATCGCGGCGACGTCCCAGGCCGGCGCGAGGTCGCCGCTGTCGCGGTCGATCCAGTCACCGACGAGCTTGACCCAGCCGTTGCCGAGGGCGGCCTGGCGGGTGATCTCGCCGGTCAGGCCGGCCTCGCCGACCTCGACCCCGATGTCGCGCAGGTACCGCTTCGGCGGCGCCACGTGCCGCCCCGCCCGTGCCAGCCTCGGCACATCGGGGTCGTCGTCCAGCGACGGGTACGGGATCGGGGACCCCGCGTCTCGGATCGCCAGCACGCCCGCGTCGCGGTCCACGACGGCGAGCGACCGAGCGGCGTCGAGGTCGTCGGAGGGCCTGCCGCCGGACTGGATACCGATGTGGCAGTGGGCATCGACGAGACCGGGCAGGACGAACCCCTCGTCGGCGATGGTGAGGGCCCCGGCGACCGGCTCGAACGTCACCCGGTCACCCACCAGCCAGAGGTCGCGTCGCTCGCCGGAGGGCAGCAGCGTCCCTCGTACGTGCAGCGCCGGTCCGTACGCCGCTGACCTGGTGGCCACGGCCGACCCGGCCGGCGCGTCCCGGCCGGCGGACGAGGCCGAGCCGCCGGATCCGCCTGAGCCCTCGATCGCGACCGTGAACGCGCCCGGGGGCGCCTCGGGGTTCACGGTCACGGCCGGCGGTTCAGGCGTCCTTGTCACGCTTCTGCAGCTTCGAGAAGTCGAGCTTCGGCAGGCGGAAGCCGGGCGGCATGCCCGCCGCGTTCGGGTCCATCGCGGCCGGGTCGAGGCCGGGCGGGAGCTGGGGCAGGCCGCCTCCGAACCGGGGCTGACGCATGCCGCCGCTGTTGCCGCCCTTCGTGCCCTTGCGCTTGTTCTTCGGCGACTTGGTGGCCTTGCGGCGGCCACCGGGCAGGCCCATCATGCCGCCCATCTGCTTCATCATCTTCTGCGCGTCGGCGAAGCGGGTCAGCAGCTGGTTGACGTCGGTGACCGAGACGCCGGAGCCGTTGGCGATGCGTACCCGGCGGGAGGCGTTGAGGATCTTCGGGTTGGCGCGCTCCTTCGGGGTCATTGAGCGGATGATCGCGGTGACCCGGTCGAAGTGCTTGTCGTCGATCTCGGCCAGCTGGTCCTTCATCTGGTTCATGCCCGGCATCATGGCCAGCACGTTGGCGATCGGGCCCATGCGGCGCACGGCCTGCAACTGCTCGAGGAAGTCCTCGAGGGTGAACTCCTGGCCGCCCATGAGCTTGGCGGCCATCCGCTCCTTCTCGTCGTCGGCGAACGCTTGCTCGGCATGCTCGATAAGTGTGAGCACGTCGCCCATGCCGAGGATGCGCGAGGCCATCCGGTCGGGGTGGAAGACGTCGAAGTCCTCGAGCTTCTCGCCCGTGGAGGCGAACATGATCGGCTGACCGGTGACGTGGCGCACGGACAGCGCGGCGCCACCGCGCGCGTCGCCGTCGAGCTTGGACAGCACGACGCCGGAGATGCCCACGCCGTCACGGAAGGCCTCGGCGGTGCTGACCGCGTCCTGACCCACCATGGCGTCGATGACGAACAGGACCTCGTCCGGGTCGACGGCGTCACGGATGTCGGCGGCCTGCTTCATCATCTCGGCGTCGATACCGAGGCGGCCGGCCGTGTCGACGATGACGATGTCGCGCATCTGGCGCTTCGCGTGTTCGATCGAGTCGCGGGCGACCTGGACAGGGTTGCCGACACCGTTGCCGGGCTCGGGTGCGTACACCTCAACGCCCGCGCGGCCACCGAGGACCTGCAGCTGGTTGACGGCGTTGGGCCGCTGAAGGTCGGCGGCGACGAGCAGCGGCTGGTGGCCCTGTCCCTTGAGCCACCGGGCGAGCTTGCCGGCGAGCGTGGTCTTGCCGGAACCCTGCAGACCGGCAAGCATGATCACGGTCGGCGGGTTCTTGGCGAACTGCAGCCGGCGCGCCTCGCCACCGAGCGTCGCCACGAGCTCTTCATGGACGATCTTGATGACCTGCTGGGCCGGGTTGAGCGCCTGTGACACCTCCGCGCCCCGCGCCCGCTCCTTGAGCCGGGCGATGAACGCCTTGACCACGGGCAGCGCGACGTCGGCCTCGAGCAACGCGAGCCGGATCTCCCGTGCGGTGGCGTCGACGTCGGCGTCTGTGAGCCGCCCCTTGCTTCGCAGCTTCGAGAAGATGCCGGAAAGCCGGTCACTCAGGGTGTCAAACACGACGCATCCGTCCTCGGGTGTAGGAGTCCCTTGAAGGGTACGCGACCGCGGACAGCGCGTCGCGGCCCGCAGTTCCGCGCGCCCGCGCGTGGACGCCGGCGCGGCGCCCGCGACCTGTACGTTCTCCGCGCCCGCGCCACCGCCTGGCCCGGCGAGGCGACGCCCCGCCATCGTGCGATGAAATTGCGCGAATACGGCAAAGAGGCTTTCACCCCGCCGGCGAGCCTCGAGACGCCACACCGGCGCAGCCCGTGACGCACGTGCGGAGGCGCGGACTCGGAGGTGAAGACGGACGCCCGTGGTCGCGGGAACGCCGCGTAGGCGCGGGCGCGGACGCCCGGAAGCGCCGCGTAGGCGCGGGCGCGAGGACGCGGGCGCGAGGACGCGAGGGCGCGGACGCGAGGGGTGTTGCCGTCAGGATGAAGTCGCGGCCTGCAGGACTGCGGCCTCGACGCGGGCGCGGGCGTCCGCGTCCCAGGTGCCGGCCAGGTAGAACGCGTCGACGACCTCGCCGCCCAGGGTGGAGATGCGGGCGGAGCGTACGTCGGCGCCGATGTCCTCCAGTGCGCTCGCCACCCGGAAGAGCAGGCCCGGGGTGTCCGTGGCGCGCAGTTCCAGGACCGTGGCGTCGGTGGCGGCCGACGGGGGCTGCCACACGACGCGCGGGGGCGCGGTGGTGCCGCGGCGGGTGGAGCGTTCGCGAGCGGCGAGGCGTTCGGCCACCGGGAGGGCGCCGGTAACGGCGCGGCGCAGATCGGAGACCACCGCCTCGCGGTCGAGGTCGCCGCCGTAGCGGGGCTGGACGGCGCAGACCATCCTCGCCAGGCCGTCCACGGTGACCGTGTCGGCCGTGACCACGTCCAGACGGTGCAACGACAGGCAACCGGCCACGGCGGCGAGCAGGCCGCGGCGGTCGGGGGCGATGACGGAGACCGAGTCGGTGTCCAGCAGTACCGATGGGAGGGTCTCGGGAGCGGCGAGCGCGGCGGCGGGTGACGGGGGCGCGGCGACCACGCCGGTGTCCAGGGCGCGTTCGACATGGCGGACGAGCTCGGCGATGAGCCTGCCCTTCCAGTCCGACCAGGCGGCGGGGCCGGTGGCGGCCGCGTCCGCGCGGGTCAGGGCGTGCAGCAGGGCGAGGGTGGAGGCGTCGCCGACAGCCGCGGCGACGGTGGCGATGGTCTGGGGGTCGGACAGGTCGCGGCGGGTGGCCGTGTCGGGCAGGAGGAGGTGCAGGCGCACGACCTTCTCGACCTGCGCCACGTCGGCCCCGCTGAGGCCCAGGCGGGACGCCGCGGCGGCAGCGATCGGGGCGCCGACCACGCTGTGGTCGCCGGGGAGGCCCTTGCCGATGTCGTGCAGCAGGCCGCAGAGCACGAGCAGGTCGGGGCGGTCGACGTCGCGGGTGAGGCGGGCGGCCTGGCGGGCGGTCTCGACCAGGTGCCGGTCGACGGTGAACAGGTGCACCGGGTTGTGCTGCGGCAGGCTGCGCACCCGCGCCCACTCGGGGAGCCAGTTGACGACCAGGCCGTACCGGTCGCAGGCCTCCCAGACGGAGATCATGGACGGGCCGCTGCCGAGCAGGGTGAGCAGGGCGTCGCGCGCGGGGGCGGGCCAGGGTCGCGGCATCGGGCCGGCGAAGCTGCCGAGCCACTCGAGGGTGGCGTGCGCGATCGGCAGGTCGGCGCGGGCGGCGGCCGCGGCCACGCGCAAGGGCAGGGCCGGGTCGGGGCGCGGCGTGACGGCGGCGCGGGCGAGCACGACCTCGCCGTGCTGCTCGACGACGTCGCGGGCGAGGGGGCGACGCTCCTCGTGGCCGCGGCCGCTGCGGGCCGACCAGCGCTCCACGGCGCGCCAGGCGTCGTCGCTGGCGTAGGCGATGGTGCGGGCGGCCTCGGCGATGCGGCGCAGCACCTCGTCCCGGTCGCCGAGGTCGAGCAGCTCGGCGACCTCGTCGCGGTCCTGGGCGAGGAGGCGGTCGACGCGGCGGCCGCGCACGGCGTGCAGGGCGTCGCGGACGTCGAGCAGGGTGCGGTGGGCGCCACGGACGGCGGGGCGGGGGCCGTCGGCGACGCCGGCGAAGCCAATGCCCCGCAGGACGCCGAAGTCGCGCAGGCCGCCGCGGGACTCCTTGACGTCGCCCTCGAGGAGGAACGCCAGCTCGCCGTGTGCCTTCCAGCGCTCCTGGGTGAGGGTGCGCAGCGCGGGCAGCAGGTGGCGGGCCTCGCGCCGCCACTGTGCGACGGCGTCGGCGTGCAGGCACGCCAGGAGCTCGGCGTCACCGGCGACCAGGCGGGCGTCGAGCAGGCCGAGGGCCACCTTGAGGTCCTGGCGGGCCAGTTCGAGCGCCTGCTGGGGGCTGCGGGTGGCGTGGTCGAGGGCGAACTTCGCGTCCCAGATCTGGTACCAGATGCGGCTGCCGAGCCGGTCCGCGGCCGCCTCCGCGCCCGTGCCGCCGTCGTCGTGCAGCAGAACCAGGTCGAGGTCGCTGCGGGGGGCGCATTCACGGCGCCCGAGCCCGCCCACGGCGATGAGCGCGGCACCCGAGGTACCGCCGCCGGCTTCTGAAAAAACCTTCGAGAGCCACTCGTCGATCGCGTCCGAGCGCTCGGTGCGTGCGCCGGCGCCCGCCCCGGTGGACAGGACCGGAGCGGGCGTCGACGGTTGTGTCATGTTCAGCGGCTTAGAGGGCGTCGAGCCCGCGCTCGCCGGTGCGGACCCGGACGACCTCGTCGACCGACGTGACCCAGACCTTGCCGTCACCGATCTTCCCGGTGCGGGCGGCGGTGACGATGGCGTCCACGACCTTCTCGAAGTCGAGCTCGTCGGTGACGATCTCGACCCGGATCTTGGGGACGAACTCCACCGTGTACTCCGCACCGCGGTAGACCTCGGTGTGACCCTTCTGACGGCCGTACCCCTGAACCTCGCTCACGGTGAGGCCGGCCACGCCCAGCGCGTGGAGCGCCTCCTTCACCGCGTCGAGCTGATACGGCTTGATGACCGCGGTCACCAGCTTCATGCCCATTCCCTCCGACATTCCTCGACGCTATCCGGCTACCGTTTCCGACGCCGGGGCTTCCGCCACCGGCGCGGGGGTCTTGCTCGTTCCGACGCCTGCCAGAGCGAACGCGCCGCTGGCGCTACCCGTGCCCGGCGTGATGTCGTAGGCGCTCTCCGCGTGCTCCGCGATGTCGATACCCTCGACCTCGGCCTCGCTGCTGACTCGGAAGCCGATCGTCTTCTCGATGATGAAGGCTAGAGCGAACGCGATCACGAACGAGTAGACCGTGACGATAGCGCTCGCGCCGGCCTGTGCGCCGAGCTGGCCCGCGCCACCGCCGAAGAACAGGCCGTTCTTGGCGCCCAGGCCGTCGCTGATGGCCGAGTTGAGCTTGTCGTTGGCGAAGAAGCCCAGCCACAGGGAGCCGATCCACCCGCCGACGAAGTGGACGCCGACCACGTCGAGCGAGTCGTCGAAGCCGAAGCGGTACTTCAGGCTGACCGCCAGGGCGCAGACGATGCCGGCGACGAGGCCGAGCAGCACGGCCGCCCACGAGTCGATGAAGCCACAGGCAGGGGTGATCGCGACCAGGCCGGCGACCGCGCCGGAGGACGCGCCGACGAGGGTCGGCTTGCGGTCACGGATCCACTCGACGATAACCCAGCCGAGGACCGCGGCGGCCGTGGCGACCTGGGTGTTGACGAAGGCCAGGCCGGTGACGCCGTCGACGGTGAGCTCCGAGCCGGCGTTGAAACCGAACCAGCCGAACCACAGCAGGCCGGCGCCGAGGGCGACGAACGGCACGTTGTGCGGCTTCATGCTCTCCCGTGGCCAGCCGATGCGCTTGCCGAGGACCAGCACGACGCCGAGTGCGGCGGCGCCGGCGTTGATGTGGACCGCGGTGCCACCGGCGAAGTCGAGCGGGTGCAGGTGCTGAGCGATCCAGCCGCCGCCCCACACGTTGTGGGCGACCGGGAAGTAGACGACGGTGGCCCAGCCGAACGCGAACACCAGCCAGCCGCCGAACTTCGTCCGGTCGGAGAGCGCGCCGCTGATCAGCGCGACGGTGATCACGGCGAACGTCATCTGGAAGACCATGAAGACGTACGTCGGGATGCCGATGCCGCTGGGCTTTTCGCTGGTCGCGAGCCAAAACTGGTCGATGTACGTCTTGCTGCCGAAGTACTGGCCGAGGTCACCGAACAGGCCGCCGGCGGTGTCGGTGCCGAACGCCGCGCTGAAGCCGTAGAACAACCACAGGACGCTGACGAGCCCGATCGTCGAGAAGCTCATCATCATCATGTTGAGGACGCCTTTGGAGCGGTTCAGGCCACCGTAGAACAGTGCCAAAGCCGGCGTCATGAGCAGCACGAGAGCGGTCGATACGAGTAGCCACGCGGTGTGGCCGGTATCGATGGTCGCTTCAGGCACGCGGGCCTCCTAGTAGTCGAGATCCTCCCTCCCGACCGTCGAGGCAGCGTTGCCCTTCAGCCGGTTGCGCGAGAGCTTTCAGGGCTCACGTTTCACGCACCGGCGCTGCGCGGTTTCTACCGCGTCACGTCATGTTTCCAGCGTGTGAAGAAACGCTCACACACTGAGGAACGCCTATCGTAGCGCGTACTCGAGCGTATGCCATTCGTAGTCGATCAGCCGCAGGTCACGTACCGGACGACGGAGATGTCCCTTGTGCACGATACGCACGAAGGCGGGGTCTCCAGCGGCAGCCATCCGCCGAATACCCTCGATGTGATCGACGATGCGCTTACGAATCACCCGCACCAGGCGATGCCGGTCGCGCGGGGTCAGGCCATAGGCGTCGGCGAACATGCGCAGCCGGCGGGGCCGATTCGGGCGCTTCCAGCCCAGCGTGTACGAGTCGCGGTCGGAGAACAGCGGGACCCACGTCCACGCCGCATACGCCACGTCGTAGATCCGCGCGCCGGGCGAGGCGAGGTCGAAGTCGATCAGCGACAGGGTGCCGTCGGGGCGCCAGATGACGTTGTGCGGCGCGGCGTCGTGATGGCAGATGACCTCGGTGTCCGGCGGCGGCGGGCCGAACGAGCGCCACACCGCGTTGGACTGCGGCCGGAAGCCCGCCTGGGCGTCGTGGAACATCCGCAGCATCGTCGCGACGGTGACCATCGCCTCGTCCGTCACCCAGTGCGGAGCCAGCGGATACTCTCCGCACTCACCTTCGAGATATTGCAGTACCTCGCGGCCGCGCTCGTCGATGCCGAACGCGCGCGGCGCGCCGGTGAACCCGACGTACTCGAGGTGGCGCAGCAGCGCATGCACCGCGGGCGTCCATGGGCCGGCATTGCGGCGCACCGTGTCGCCCGAGCGCACCACGACGGAGGTGTTCCCGCCGTGAAGCGGGATCTCCTGCTGCGTCACGTGATCGTCCTTCGTTGACTGACCGGGGAACCTGGCTGTGCTACTGCTTCCCGGCCGCTAGTGAGCACGGCCGAGCATTACCATCCCAAAGTACCGTCCGAGGTTACGCGTCCGCGCCAACCAGAGCGTCGACGAACTGTCGGGCATCGAACGGAGCGAGATCATCGGGGCCCTCGCCGAGGCCGACGAGCTTGACCGGAATACCGAGTTTGCGCTGAACCGCGATGACGATCCCGCCCTTGGCGGTTCCGTCGAGCTTGGTCAGCACCACGCCGGTGACGTCGACGACCTCGGTGAACACGCGCGCCTGCTCCAGCCCGTTCTGGCCGGTCGTGGCGTCCAGGATGAGCAGCGTCTCGTCGACCGGCCCGTGCTTCTCGACGACCCGCTTGACCTTGCCCAGCTCGTCCATCAGGCCGACCTTGTTCTGCAGCCGGCCGGCCGTGTCGATCACCACCGTGTCCACACCAGCGTCAATACCCCGTTTCACCGCGTCGAACGCCACCGACGCCGGATCGGCCCCCTCCGGGCCGCGCACGACGTCGGCGCCGACCCGCCCGCCCCACGTGGTCAGCTGCTCGGCCGCGGCCGCCCGGAAGGTGTCTGCGGCGCCAAGCACGACGCTGTGCCCGTCGGCGACCAGCACGCGGGCGATCTTGCCGCAGGTGGTGGTCTTGCCCGCGCCGTTGACCCCGACGACGAGCAGCACCGCCGGGCGACCGTCGCGTGGCGTGGCGGCGAGGGAGCGGTCCAGGTCCGGCTCGAGCGCGGCAACGAGCTCGGCGGCGAGCATGGCGCGCAGCTCGGCCGCGGAGGCGGTGCCGTGGACCCGGGCCCGCTCGCGCAGCTTGGCGACGAGCTCGGTGGTCGCCTGCACGCCGACGTCGGCGCCGATCAGCGTCGCCTCGATCTCGTCCCAGGTGTCGTCGTCGAGCTTGTCGCTCGACAGCAGGGCGAGCAGGCCCTTCCCGAACATGTTCTGCGAGCGCGACAGGCGCGCGCGGAGGCGCACGAGCCGACCGGCGGTCGGCAATGGGATCTCGATCGCCGGCGCCGGGGCAGGCGCCTCGACCACGGGCGGCGCCGGGGCCTGCGCGACCGGTTTCTCCTCGACCGGTGCGGGGGCCTTGGCGGGCTTCTCGACGACCGGCGGGGGCGCCTGCTTGGTCGGGACCTGCTTCGTGGGCGCCCGCTCCGGGGGAGCCGGCGGCAGTGTCGGGGGCTTACGGAAACGCGGCGCGACGAGCGCCAGGGTGGCCCCGATCACCACGACGAGCAGCACCAGGCCGAAGACGATGTACGACTCCATGACTGGAATCCTCCCAGATGCTGCGCCGAGTGGCCTGCGGTGGCGCCCAGACGAGCCAGACAGCATCATCGGGATGCACCGCGTCACACCCGCCGCCGCACCGTGGGAGGTCGCGTCACCATGTCCGACACCGAACTCGACGCCGACCGGGGCCCGCTCGTCCTCGGCCCGATCCTGCGGCGGGTGGAGGGCGACCGGGCGACCGTGTGGGTGGAGACCGCCGGGCCGGCGACGGTCGAGGTCGACGCCGCGCCCGCGGGCGGGACGGCCCGGACGTTCGCCGCGCACGGCCACCACTACGCGCTCGTCGTGGTCTCCGGGCTGCCCGGGGGCGCGGTCACGCCGTACCGCGTCAAGATCGACGGCGTCGAGGTCTGGCCGCGGCCGGACGATCCGTGCCCGCCTCCCGTCATCCGTACCCGCCGCGCGGGGGCGCCGGTGCGGCTCGTGTTCGGCTCCTGCCGCGAGGCGAGCCCGCTGAGCGTGACCCGGTACCCTCCGGACGCGCTGGACGCATACGCCGGGCGGCTGATCGCCTCCATCCGCTCGGACGCGCCGACGGAGTGGCCGGACCTCCTGATACTGCTCGGCGACCAGGTATACGCCGACGAGACGCCCGAGAAGATCCAGCGCTGGCTGCGCGGGCGCCAGCGCAGGCGCCGCGCGGACGCGCCGATGACGCAGGTAGTCGACTTCCACGAGTACACGAAGCTGTACCTCGACTCGTGGAGCGACCCGGAGATCCGCTGGCTGCTCTCCACCGTGCCCAGCGTGATGATCTTCGACGATCACGAGATCATCGACGACTGGAACACCTCGCAGCGTTGGCGCGAGCGGATGGCCCAGCTCAGCTGGTGGGACCAGCGCATCCAGGCCGGCCTGGCGTCGTACTGGGTGTACCAGCACCTGGGCAACCTGGCCCCGGGCGCGCTGGCGGAGTGCCCGGTCTACGCCGCGGTCGCCACGGCCGGCGACGCCACCGAGGTGCTCGACGAGTTCGGCTCCCGCGCCGATCGCGACGGCGTGTCGTACCGATGGAGCTACACCGTCGACATCGACCGTACCCGCCTCGTGATGCTCGACAACCGCGCCGCCCGCGAGCTGGAGGAGGGCAAGCGGGCGATGCTGCCGGACAGCGAGTGGGCATGGTTCGCCAAGCAGCTGGCGGGCGACTACGACCACCTGCTGATCGGGTCGTCGCTGCCGTGGCTCCTGCCGCCGGCCATCCACCACCTCGAGGCCGCGACCGAGCGCCTGGCGGAGTCCCCGCGGGCCTGGGTGAGCCGCTTCGGCGAGAAACTGCGCCAGGCCGGCGACCTGGAACACTGGGCCGCGTTCGGCCGCTCGTTCGACGCGCTGAGCGCGCTGCTGGCCCAGGTCGGCACCGGTCACGGCGGCGTCTCTCCCGCCCCCGCGTCGATCAGTGTGCTCTCGGGCGACGTTCACCACTCGTACGCCGCCCGGGCCGACCTCGGCCCCGAGGTCGTCAGCGCGATCCACCAGCTGACCTGCTCCCCGGTCCACAACGACGTGCCGAAGCTCCTCCGCCCCGCGATGAAGCTCGGCTGGAACCCGCCGGCGGCGCGGATGATGCGGTCGCTGGCGCGGATGATGCGCCTGCGCAAGCCGGTCGTCCGGTGGCGCAAGACCGCAGGCCCCCACTTCGGCAACGCGGTCGGCCTGCTGCTCCTGGACGGCCGGACCGCGCACGTGGCGATCGAGGGCACCCGGCCGGACAAGACGCTGGGCGAGGTGGCGGCGCTGAAGCTGAGCTGACGCTCGGACGCGATAGCTGGACATACCCACGAACGCGCTCGGGCCAGACCGCAGCGTGCGGGCCCAGCCCAGGCGCGGAAGCGCAGGCGCGTGGTGCTCAGGCCGGGGGGACGTGCGGGTGGGTCACCGGTGGTTCGTGGAGGTCCGTCCAGGTCCACAGGGTCGCCACCCGGGCGCGGCCGGTGAGATATGCCACCGCCGGGTCCCTGATGGGGGCGAACCACATGCGACCGAGCCGGTCCACCGCCTCCGGGAGCGGCACCCAGGCTCCCGAGCCGTCGTGCTGACCGACGCCGGTCACCTCGAAGCCCAGCATTTCGTACTCGACGCCGGCCGCCGGGTAGCGGGCGACCCAGAGGAGACGCTCCGGAAGGACCGATGTGAAGCCTGTCTCCCGGGCCACCTTCATCAGGAGGGGCTCGCCCGGCTCCACCGACCCGCCGGGCAGTGCCCAGTCCGGCGGGTCGCTGATCAGCAGAATGTCCTTGCCGCGGCGCAGTACGGCGCCGACCGCGAGTTGGTGACCGGTCACGCCTCACCTTAGGCCGCCCGCTCATTCGCAGCCTCGAACCAACCCCGGCCGTCGCCACCCAAATGCACGGAGCGCGCGCAACGACGGACGACGAACGCGGATTCAAGCACGCGGACGCGAGCGCGCGGACCATCAAACGCGCGGCCGTGAGCACGCGCGGGCGCCGAGGGAGCGGGGCGGTAGGCGCCGGGCAGGGGCGCCGGGCCGCGGTGGGTGGGCGCGGCACCGGCATACGATCGCTGGCATGAGCTTTTATGACATCGAGATCGCCGACCTGCAGGGCAAGCCGCTCGACCTCGGGCAGTTCCGCGGGCGGCCCGTCCTCGTGGTCAACGTGGCCTCGCGGTGCGGGCTTACGCCGCAGTACACCGACCTGGAGGCGCTGCACAAGGAGTACTCGGGGCGAGGCTTCTCCGTCCTCGGGGTGCCGTGCAACCAGTTCGCTGGGCAGGAGCCAGGCACCTCTGAGGAGATCGCCGAGTTCTGCAGCACCACCTATGGTGTGACGTTCCCGATGACGGAGAAGGTCGAGGTCAACGGGGAGGGGCGGCACCCGCTGTACGACTTGCTGACGGCCGCCGCGGATGCCGAGGGGCACACCGGGGACATCCGGTGGAACTTCGAGAAGTTCCTCGTGGCCGGCGACGGGACCGTCGCGGCGCGGTTCGGTCCGCGGACGGAGCCCAAGTCGGACGAGGTGGTCAAGGCGGTCGAGGCCAGCCTCTAGACCGACCTCAAACACACGGCAAAGCCGGCCTCTGGGCACCCCTCAGACCAGGCAGAGCCGACCTCTGGAGACACACCTCAGAGCAGGCAGAGCCAGCCTCCGGGCATACCTCAGACCGGGTAGAGCCTGCCTCTGGACAGGCCTCAGCCCCAGGCAGAGGCTGAAGCAAAGCGGCAGAGGCGCGGCCACAGTAGATATCGGACAACGGCGGTGACCGGGCGCAGAGGGTGCCCGGTCACAGGCCGAAGGCCCGGCGCGGGTAGGAAAGGTCGTCGCCGGGCGTGTAGCGGTACGCGGAAAGGCCGGCCGCGCGGGCGCCACGGATCATGCGGTCCGTGTCGTCTACGAGCATGCAGCGCGCGGGCGGGGTGTCGACGAGTGTGCACGCGGCGAGGAAGTACTCCTTGGCCGGCTTGTGCACGCCGATCTCGGCGGAGTTGGCGACCGCGTCGAACTCGTCGACCAGGTCGAAGGACTTGAGCACGTCGCGGAACTCGACGGTGGAGTTGGTGGCGATGCAGACGGGGTGGCCAGCGGCGCGGACGTCGCGGACGAACTGCAGTACCTCCGGCGATACGACGCCCGGATAGACGACCCACTCCTCCATCAGCTCGGCGGCGCGCTGCGGACCGCCCACCCGCTCGGCCAGGGCGGCCGCGACCGTGGCGAGCCACTCGGAGCGCGTGATGCGGCCCGTGATGGCCGGCAGCAGGCGATCCCACTCGAGGGCGACGTCGAGGACCGTGCCGGGCTCCAGGCCGTACCGCTGCTCGATCTTGGCGTTGATCGACGGGTCGAACGTGCGCAGGACCCCGTCGAAATCGATGAGCAGGGCCGTTGGCGCTTGAGTCACGCTGCCTCTTCCGTTCGTAGGCGCTGGGAGATGACCTCCGTGACGCCGGAGCGCATGGTGACGCCGTAAAGTGCGTCGGCGACCTCCATCGTGCGCTTCTGGTGGGTGATGATGATCAGCTGGCTGCGCTCGCGGAGCTGCTCGAACAGCGTGATGAGGCGGCCCAGGTTGACGTCGTCCAGGGCGGCCTCGACCTCGTCCATGATGTAGAAGGGGCTGGGGCGGGCGCGGAAGATCGCGCAGAGCAGCGCGACGGCGGTGAGGGAGCGCTCACCGCCGGACAGCAGCGAGAGGCGCTTGATCTTCTTGCCCGGCGGGCGGGCCTCGACCTCGATGCCGGTGGTGAGCATGTCCTCGGGGTCCGTGAGCACGAGGCGACCCTCGCCGCCCGGGAAGAGCACCGAGAAGACCTGCTCGAACTCGCGGGCGGTGTCGTGGTACGCGCTGGTGAAGACCTCAAGGATGCGGTCGTCGACGTCCTTGACGACGGTGAGCAGGTCGCGCCGGGTCGCCTTGAGGTCCTCGAGCTGGTCGGAGAGGAACTTGTAGCGCTCCTCCATCGCCGCGAACTCCTCCAGGGCGAGGGGGTTGACCTTGCCGAGAAGGTTGAGCTCACGCTCGGCCTTGGCGGCGCGCTTCTCCTGGGTGGCCCGGTCGAAGGGCACCGGCTCGGGCGCGGGGCGGCCGTCTGCCTCCGCCGCGGCGATCTCCGGCGCGGTCGGTGGCACAGGCAGGTGGGGGCCGTACTCCGCGACGAGCGTGTCGGCGTCGAGGCCGAACTCCTCGGCGGAGCGGGCCTCGAGCTGCTCGATGCGCATCCGCTGCTCGGCCCGGGCGACCTCGTCGCGGTGCACGGCGCTGGTGAGCCGATCGAGCTCTGCGGTGAGGTGCTTGGCGCGTCCGCGCACGCCGGTGAGGGTGGTCTCGCGCTCCGCGCGCGTGGCGGCGAGGGTGTCGCGGGTCTCCTGCGCCTCGGCGATGGAGTCGCCCAGGCGCTCCAGGGCGAACGCGGCGCCGTTGGCGACGGTCTCCGCGACGCGGGCGCCACGGGCGCGGGTGGCCTTGCGGGCGGCGGCCCGCTCCCGGGCGGCGCGCTCGGCCGCGGCCTGGCGCAGCAGCCCGTCCGCGCGGCCGGCGAGCGCACCGACGCGCTCCTCAGCGGTGCGTACCGCGAGCCGGACCTCCATCTCCTGCTGCCGCGCGATCGGCACCTCGCCGGCCAGGTCGTCGCGCTCCAGGGTCGAGGGGTCCTCGTCGATCGGAGTCTCCTCGGCGAGGGCGAGGCGCTCCTCCAGCTCGGTGAGGCTGGCCAGGCCGGACTCGCGGGCCGTCTCGGCCTTGGCCTTCGCCGCGGCGTGCCGCTCCACCTCGGCACGGGCGGACTTGGCGGCGGCGCCGAGCTCTGCGAGGCGCCGTGCGGCCGCGTTGCGCGCGCTGTCGGCCTCCTTCTTGGCCGCGGCGGTCTCGGCGACGACCTGCTTGGCGCCGGCGGCCGCGTTGCGGGCCAGGGTCAGCAGCTCCCGGGCCTCGGCGACGCGGCGCTCGGCGTCGACCTTCTGCTGGCGGGCCTCCTCGACGGCGGCCTGGACCTCGATGAAGCTGTGCTGCTTGCCCGAGCCGCCGGCGGCCGCGTAGGCGCCGATGACGTCGCCGTCGGGCGTGACGGCACGCAGCGCGGGCGCGTAGGAGACGATGCGCCGCGCGGTGGCGAGGTCGGGGGCGAACACGACGTCACCGAGGGCGCGCTCCAGGGCCGGGCGCAGTTCCTCGGGGGCGCGCACGAGGTCCATGGCCCACGCGGCGCCCGGGGGCAGCGGCACCCGTTCGACCGGCGCGGCGTCGAGCATCGGCGCGGACGCGATGAGCAGCGCGGCGCGGCCGGCGTCGTCCTGCTTGAGCATCTCGACGGCGGCGACCGCGCCGTCCACCCCGGCGACCGCGACGGCGTCGGCGAGGGCGCCGAGCGCGGCGGCCAGGGCGGCCTCGTGCCCGGCCTCGACCGACAGCAGGGCCGCGACGCTGCCGAGCAGGCCGGGGATGCGCTCCGCGCGGGCCAGCAGGGTCCCGGCGCCGTCCTTGCGGCGCAGGCCCATCGCGAGCGCCTCCTCACGGGCCTTCCACTGCGCGGCGTCCTTCTCGGCGGCGCGCTCGGCGTCGTTGTGCTGCCGAACCTCATTGTTGATCGCGTCGAGCTCGCGCGTCGCCTCCTGGTGGCGCATCTCGAGGTCGGCGTTGGCGTTGTCCGCGACGGACGCGCCGGCGCTCGCCTCGTCATAGAGGCCCTGCGCGGCGTCCGCGCGTGCCTCGGCCTCAGCCAGTTGTACCGCGAGACGCTCGATCTCGTCCGCGGCGGCGGTCGTGCGGGAGCGTGCCGACTCGACCTGCCCGGCGAGCTTGGCGAGGCCCTCGCGGCGGTCGGCGATGGCCTTGTGCGCGGCGACGATGGCCCTCTCGGCGAAGGCGAGGCGGCGCTCCATGTCCTGGCGGCGCTCCACGGCGTCGGCGAGGCGCTCCTGGCTGGCCTCCAGCGCGGCCCGCAGCTCCTCCTCCTGCTCGCGGACCCTCTCGGCCTCGGCGGTGAGCTGGTCGGGGTCGCGGCCAGGCCGCTCCTCGACGGGTGCGGCGGAGAGGTTGCGGTGCCGCTCGGCGGCCAGTTGGTGCAGCGAGCGGTACCGCTCCTGCAGGGTCGACAGCTGGTACCACGTGTCCTGCGCCTCGGCGAGGACGGGCGCGTCGGCGGCGTGCTCGGCCTCGAGCGCGGCGAGCCGCTCGTTGATCGTTTCGACCTCGGCCTCGACCTCCTCGCGGCGGGCGCGCAGCGCGGTCTCGTCGGCGATCTCCCGGTTGAGCGTCTCGCGCAGCGTGGCGAGGTCGTCGGCGAGCAGGCGCAGCCGGGCGTCGCGCAGGTCGGCCTGGATGCCGGCGGCGCGGCGGGCGACCTCGGCCTGGCGCCCGAGCGGCTTGAGCTGGCGGCGCAGCTCGGTGGTGAGGTCGCCGAGGCGGTTGAGGTTGGCCTGCATCGCCTCGAGCTTGCGGACGGCCTTCTCTTTACGCTTGCGGTGCTTCAGCACCCCGGCGGCCTCCTCGATGAAGGCGCGGCGGTCCTCGGGCCGGGCGTGCAGGACGCCGTCGAGGCGATTCTGGCCGACGATCACGTGCATCTCGCGGCCGATGCCGGAGTCGGAGAGCAGTTCCTGGATGTCGAGCAGGCGGCACTGGTTGTTGTTGATCTCGTACTCGCTCTCGCCCGAGCGGAACATCCGGCGAGTGATCGACACCTCGGTGTAGTCGATCGGCAACGCACCGTCGGCGTTGTCGATCGTGAGGGTCACCTCGGCGCGTCCCAGCGGGGCCCGGCTGGCGGTGCCGGCGAAGATGACGTCCTCCATCTTGCCGCCGCGCAGGGCCTTGGCTCCCTGCTCACCCAGCACCCAGGCAATCGCGTCGACCACGTTGGACTTGCCGGAGCCGTTGGGCCCGACGACGCAGGTGATGCCCGGTTCGAGCTTCAGCGTGGTGGCGGACGCGAAGGACTTGAAGCCCTTGACCGTCAGGCTCTTGAGATGCACGGATCTCCACGGTGGTCGAGGTGTCTTACCGGGCAGACTACCGCCGGGACACTACCCGCACCCGCAGCACCGCACACCATAATGCGCGTGTCGTGGACACAGCGCTCGCCCGCAACCAACCGGACAACCGGGTCGTTACATGACTGCGCGCCGAGACCCATTGGATGTCGGCGCGCGGGTTTACTGTGTAGTTCTGCGCAGGTTGCGGTGTCCTGAGGTGTTCAGGCCATCGCCGGCTCGACGAGCCGGACCAGTTGGTCCGCCTCTGACGCCGCTGCAGCAAGCCGGTCGTTCTCGGCACGCAGCCGCACGACCTCGAACTCGAGCGCCCGAACCTTGGCGCGCAGTTGGGTGACCTCGTCGACAAGACGCCGATCGGGCGCGCTGCCTACGTGGCCGAAGAGGGCCTTAGCCATATCGTCTCCTTGTTAAGCGCAGCCGGTCGAGTCCGGCAAACGCGCGCCCAGCACCCCGCGACCGAAGCACAAGGGCGTAAATGGGCGCGACTGGCGACCCCTCTATGTTCCTTCCGGGGCGCGACTTAGTCAAGCCAACCGGCACGCCAAAGGTCCTGGCCAGGGTGTTCTCACTCACCCGGGTGCGTGATCCGCACCGTCCGCGCCGATCGTGGCAGTGTGCCACCAGTTGCCCCGCAGCGCCACCGCAAAGTAGCGTCTTGTCCGAGAAATTCTGAGACCCACACGACCGGGAGAGCGCGATGACGGCACCGCGACCCGGCCTCGTGACCAGGCTGGGTCCCGCAGGCATCGCCGCGATCGTCGCCAGCGTGCTGGTCGTGTTCGGCCTCGGCGCGATGATCCTTCCGGCGCTCGGCGACGGCAGCGGCTCCTCCGGCGCCGAGCGGGCCGCGCCCCCGGCGAGCGCGCCCGAGCCCGCCTCGTCCAGCGCGCCGACCTCGTCCAGCGCTCCGGCCCCGTCCAGCGCGCCCGCCATGGCGAGCAGCGCGCCGCCCGTGAGCACCGCCCCGGCCGCGACCCGGACCACGCCGGTGTCGGCGAACTTCAACACCGACTACGAGGACCGCGCCGTCCAGTTGATCAACAACGAGCGGCGCAAGCGGAGATGCGATCCGCTGCGGGTCGACGGCAGGCTGCGCACGGCCGCGCGGGGACACGCGGCCGACATGGCCGCCCGGGACTTCACCGGTAGCAGCGGCAGCGACGGCAGCGACCCGGCCGGGCGCGTCCGGGCCGCTGGATACACCGCCTTCGCCAACGAACTGACCGCCAAGGGCGGCGACCCCGGCGACACCGTCAAACGCTGGGTGCGCGGCGACAACACGCACGCCGTGCTGGTCGACTGCGGCATCACATCGATCGGCGCCGGGGTCGCGATGCGCGGTCGCACGCCATACTGGACCGTGGACATCGGCCGTGCTTGAGGGGGCCCAGCATCGTTAGTCCGGTCGTGGACCGGGTTCCGACGCTCCTGCCGCTGCGGGCGCATCCGCTGGCCCGGCCACACGCGTGGGAGATCGTCGCGGGACACGGTCCGGCGTTCACCGTCGTCGTCGACGTCGCGCGGGGGCCCGGCAGCGGCCGGGATCCGCTGTGGACGGCCGCCATGAGCCGCCTGGAGGCGGCCGGCGTGCGGCTGCTCGGCTACGTCGACATCGACTACGGCACCCGCCCGGTCGCGGACATCCGCGCGGATGTGTACCGGTGGGCCGGCTACCCGGTGCACGGCGTGTTCCTCGATCGGACGCCGGTCAGCCCGTACGCGATCGGCCCCGTCGCCGTGATCGCGCAGGCCGCCACCCGTGCCGGGCTGCCGGAAGTGCTGATCAACCCCGGGGAGCCGCCCGACAACGCGTACCGCGACCTCGGCCTGCCCGTGTGCGTGTTCGACGGCAGCTGGCGAGAGTACCTGCGCTGGTCCGGCGAGGGGGCACGCCCCGGCGACGGGCACCTGGTGCACGCCGTGCCGCCGTGGGAGCTCGACGAGGCGGCCCGGCTGCAGGTCAGCCGCGGGGCCGGCTTCGGGCTCGTCACCGACCTGGGCGCCCCCGACCCGTACACCGACCTGCCCGCCTGGTGCGGCCTCGTGCCCGGCCTGGCCGAGGTCGGCGCGGAGCTGGGCAAGCCGGCCGCGGTGCCCCGCCGGCCGCGCCCCTACCGGGAGCTCAGCGTGGTGCGAGGCGAGGCCGCGGCTGGCAGCGCGGGCATGAGTACGAGGACCGGTTCATGAACGCCTCCCGGCGCATCGGGCTGCCGCAGTGGTTGCAGGGCAGGCCCTCGCGGCCGTAGGCGTTCAGCGCGCGGTCGAAGTAGCCGCTCTCGCCGTTGACGTTGACGTAGAGCGCGTCGAAGCTGGTACCGCCCTGGGCGATCGCCTCGTTGAGGACGTCGCGCACGTGCCCGAGCAGGCGGCGTACCACCGGGCGGGAAAGCTGCGACGTGTCCCGCGCGCCGTGCAGCCGAGCCCGCCACAGCGCCTCGTCGGCGTAGATGTTGCCGACGCCGGAGATCAGCGTCTGGTCCAGCAGCGCCCGCTTGACCTCGGTGCGGCGGCCGCGCATCCGCTCGATGAACGCGTCGTCGACGAACAGCGGATCGACCGGGTCCAGCGCGATGTGGGCGAGCTCGGCGGGTAGCACCGCGCCGCCCGCGGACACGCTGAGGCCGCCGAACGTACGCTGGTCGACGAAGCGCAGCTCGGGCCCGTCGTCGTCGAAGGTGAAGCGCACCCGCAGGTGGGTCTCCGCCGCGGCGTCGGCCGGCCGCATGAGCAGCTGCCCGGACATGCCGAGGTGGCCCACGAGGGCGTCCTCGTCGTCCAGGGGCAGCCACAGGTACTTCCCGCGGCGCATGACGGCGCCCACGCGGCGGCCCGCGAGGATGCCGGAGAAGTGCTCGGCGCCGGGCAGATGGCGGCGGATCGCGCGCGGATGCAGCACCTCGACCGTGGCGATGCGCCGACCGGACACCCACTTGTCGAGGCCGCGGCGGACGGTCTCGACCTCGGGAAGCTCAGGCATGGAAGTCCTTCTAGATCGCGTAGTGCCAGACGGTGATGAGATATGAGCCGTACCACAGCCCAAACGCGCCGAAGGCCGCCACGACCAGCGCCGCCGTGCGCGGGCGCGCACGGGCGAGCGCGACCGCGGGCGGCACCAGGATGAGCAGCGCGGGCACGAGCAGCCGCGGCTTGGAGTGGTAATACCCGGCCTGGCCCAGGACCAGCACGAGCACGGCGACGCCGTAGACGGCCAGCGGCGGCCACACGCGCCCGCGCAGCGCCATGACGGCGAGGATGACGGTGCCGATGAGCATCCACGCGACGCTGACCTGGATCCAGCCGTCGCCCCCGCGCAGGGCGTCGCGCACGAACTGCAGGCCGGAGGAGCCGAAGTCGAACGTGCTGCCCCAGCCGGCGGTCTGGATGTCGAACCACGCTCCGAACTCGCCGACGCGCAGCCCGACCCACAGCAGGTACGCCGGCACGCCGGCGAGCGCGATGACCGCGCCGGCCAGGGGCTTCCAGATCGGTGTCGTACGGCCGGTGCCCGCCCCCGCGCGCCCCTCCCCGTCCGGGTCCGGATCGGCCTCGGGGCGGTCGTTCGCGCCCGCGCGGGCGCGGTACACGGCGATCCCGGCCGCGACCGTCAGCGCGATCGCCGCTGCCGCGCCCGTGGGCCGGGTCAGGCCGGCGCCCAGCCCGAGCAGACCGGCGGCCAGCCATTCGCCACGGTGCGCCAGCAGCAGCATGCCGGCGACCAGGGCGGTGAACAGCGCCTCCGAATAGGCCATCGACAGCGACATCGACATCGGCTGCAAGCAGAACAGCGCGGTGAACAGCAGGCCCACCCGCTCGTCATACAGGCGGGTGAGCAGGGCGCACAGCAGCACCGCGGCTGCGGCGCCGGCCAGCCACGACACGGTGATCGCGGCGGTGCCGTAGTCGAGCCGGGTGACGTAGTGCACGAGGCGGACCAGCATCGGGTAGCCGGGGAAGAACGCCAGGCCATTGCCGGTCAGACGGCCGTCGGCGTCGAACGTGTACCCGGCCGGGTACCCCTCCTCGGCCACGCGCAGGAAGTGCCCGCCGTCCCAGGCGAGCAGCCGATCGCGGACCTTGCCGTCGGGCGACATCCACCACAGAACCGCCAGCTGCAGCAGGCGGGTCAGGGCGTACAACCCCAGGGGGAAGGCGATCAGCGAGGATCGCCCGCGCTGGGTGGTCTCACTTACCGGCGTGATCGTCGTCATCGGCGGGCGGTTCCTCGGCGGGTTGAGTCCGGGTGGGGATGGCGGAACCGGGGGGTGCCGGCCCGAGACTGGCGGGCTCCGCGGGTGTGGCGGACGACTCCGGCTGGACGTCGGACAGCTCCCGCCAGGCGGCCTCGGCGGCGCGCTGCTCGGCCTCCTTCTTGCTGCCGCCCTGCGCCCCGCCGTAGCGCTGCTTGGCGACGATCACCCAGGCGGTGAACCGCTTCGCGTGGTCGGGGCCCTCCTCGTCGATGCGGTACTCGGGCACCCCGAGGCCCCGCCCGGCGGTGAGCTCCTGGAGGCTGGTCTTCCAGTCCAGGCCCGCCCCGCGCAGCGCCGCCTCGGCCATCAGCCCGTCGAACAGCTTGTGGATCACCTGCGCGGTGACGTCCAGGCCGTACTGCAGGTAGACCGCGCCGATGAGCGCCTCGAGCGTGTCGGCGAGGATGCTGGCCTTGTCGCGGCCCCCGGTCGCCTCCTCGCCCTTGCCGAGCAGCAGGAACGGGCCGATGCCGTTGGGGCCGAGGCGTCGGGCGACGTCGGCGAGGGCACGCATATTGACCACGCTGGCGCGCAGCTTCGCCAGCTGCCCCTCGGCGAGCTTCGGATGGTTCTGGAACAGGGCGGTGGTGATCACCACGCCGAGAACGGCGTCGCCGAGGAACTCCAGCCGCTCGTTGGTGGGCAGTCCGCCGTTCTCGTACGCGTACGAACGGTGGGTCAGGGCCCGCTTGAGCATCTCCGGGTCGAAGTCGACACCGAAGGCGGCCTCGAGATGGTTCGGATTCTTCACGAGCGCTCTCCCAGTGCGTCACGGATGGTGAGGCCGCCGGCCGAGGAGAGTTCGGTCAGCAGATCGTCGGCGATACCGGCGACCGCCGGGATGATGCGGTCGCGGTGCAGTCGTGCGGCGAGGGCGATGCCGTCGGCGACCTCGGCCCCGCCGGCCGAGCCGTGGCAGACGACGACGTCGCCGGCCACCCCCAGGAGCACGGCGGCCTCGCGGGGGCGTGTGCCGTACACATCGGAAATCTTGAATCCACCGTGACTGACGGTGAACGCCCCCTCGATACCCTTGAGCAGGATGTTGCCGGTGAAGCCGTCGGTGACGACCACATCGGCGGGGCCCCCGCGCGGCACGTCGAAGCCCTCGACGAGCCCGACGTAACGGCCGCCGGCGGGCAGCCGGATGTCGGACAGCGCGATCGACACGGCACGGCGCAGCCGGTCGCCCTTGCCGGGCTCGCTGCCGATGGACAGCAGCCCCACGCGCGGGCGCGCGATGCCGAGCCCGACGGAGGCGAAGGCGGTGCCGAGCACGGCGTGCTGGACGAGCTCGAGCATGGTCGCGTCGAGGGTCACGCCGACGTCGACAAGGAGCACGGGGCCCCGTTCGGTGGGCACCTGCGCGGCGAGGCCCGGCCGGCGCACGCCGCGCAGCCGGCCCAGCACGTGCGCGGAGGCGGCCACGGCGCCGCCGCTGGAGCCGGCCGAGACCATCGCGTCCGCGCGGCCCGTGTACACCGCCTCGGCGGCCGCGCGGACCGTCGTCTCGCGGCGGATGTTGCGCAGCGGCGAGTCGGCCATGCCGATGACCGCGTCGACGGCGATGACACTGACGCGCTCGCGGTCGCTGACCGCGAGCGCACCGACGACCTCGTCGGCCGACGGCTGCGGCCCGACGAGGACGAGGTGGAGGTCTGGATCGGCGCTGCATGCGCGCAGAGCGCCGTCAACCACGACGGCGGGAGCCCCATCCCCGCCGAGGAGGTCGACGGCGATCCGCGCGACGCCGGACGGGATTCCCCCGCCGTGCGGCGATCGGTCGGATCGCGTCACCCGGATCCGGTGGTCAGACCTCGATGACCTGACGGCCGTTGTACGTGCCGCAGACCGAGCAAGCCGCGTGGGGCAGCTTAGGCGAGCGGCACTGCGGGCACGGCTGGGTGGAGACCGCGACGGCCTTCCACTGGCTCCGGCGCGACCGGGTGTTGCTGCGCGACATCTTCCGCTTGGGAACGGCCACGGGAACTTACTCCTCTGACTTGATCTGGGACAGGGCGGCCCAGCGCGGGTCGAACTGCTCGTGGTTGTGTCCCTCGGGCAACTCGTCGAGCGGCACCCCACAGCCGGGGCACAGACCTGGGCAGTCTTCACGGCACACGGGGTTGGCGGCCAGGGAGAGCACCACCGCGTCCCGCAGTGCCGGCTCCAGGTCGATCAGGTCGCCCTGCAGCCGTCCGACCTCATCCTCGTCCGTCGTCTCATCCGTGGTGCTGTGCGCGTAGGCATAGAACTCTTGGATCGGGACGTCCAGCGTGTCGCTGATCGGGCGTAGGCAGCGCCCGCACTCGCCAGCCAGAGGGCCGGTGACGGTGCCGGAGACGAGAACGCCTTCGGACACCGACTCCATGCGCAACTGGAGGTCGAGCTCGGCGCCCTGGGGCACGCCGATCAGCTCCAGGCCGAGGTCCTCGGGCGCCGGCACCTTCCGCGAGACCGCATGCAGAGCGCCCGGTCGGCGTGGGAGGTCTCTCGTCTCGAGGACCAGCGGCGACCGGGGATCCAGGTGCGGTTGCTGTTGATGTGGCATCGTTCAGACTCCGGCCAGGCAGGGCCGACGGATTAGGCTACCCGAGCGGCAGATCTTCCGTCGAATCGCCCCCACCATAGCGCGCCCGGAGGCACGGATCAGAACGGCAGCGGCCGGTCGTCCTCACCGGCGGGGGTGAACGAGCCGATCTCGCGCAGGGCGTGCATCTTGTCGCGCCCGCGCTCGATGGACGCCAGAGACCTGGTCAGGAACTGCTCGAAGTTGGCCAGCGCGGTATCGACGTAGTCGTCGACCTCGTCGCGCAGCCGCTGCGTCTCCGCACGCGCCTCGTTGATCATCCGTGACGCCTCGTGCTCGGCCGACACAACGATCTCGTTGATCGACACGAGGCGGGTGTGCTCGGCCTCCGCCTCGGCGATGATCCGCTCGGCCTCGCGCCGGCCCGCGTCGACGATCTTGTCGCGCTCCTCCAGCAGCGCGGTCGCCCGGCGCAGCTCCCCTGGCAGGTCAGCCCGCAACTGGTCGAGCAGATTGATCATGTCCGCGCGGTCGAACACGTAGTTGCCCCGCGACATCGGCGCCGACCGTGCACCCTCGATCAACGCGATGATCTGGTCGATGCTCTCGAGCGGATCCACCTGCGGTCACTCCTGTTCACAAGGTCGAACGACGTAACCATCATGCGGCTCGAAGCACGATGCCGCTCCATCGCCACTCGGGGTTTCGCAACTACTTTCGCGTCGAGGCGAACCGCTCCCGCAGGCGATTCGCCACGAGATCGGGTACATGTGGCGAAACGTCGCCGCCCCATTTGGCGACCTCTTTGATGAGGCTCGAGGAGACGAAGGAGTACTTCGGGTTGGTCGGCATGAACAGCGTCTCGATGCCACCGAGCCCGTAGTTCATCTGGGCCATCTGCAGCTCGTAGTCGAAGTCGCCGGCCACCCGCACGCCCTTGACTATCGCGGTGATGTCGTGGGCGCGACAGAAGTCGACCAGCAGGCCCTGGAAGGCGTCGACCCGGACATTGGTGTACGGCGCGGTCACCGCCGCGAGCATCTCCAGCCGCTCATCGACGGTGAACAGCCCCGCCTTGCTCTGATTGATCAGCACCGCGACGACGACCTCATCGAACATCTGCGATGCGCGACCCACGATGTCCAGGTGCCCGTTCGTGACCGGATCGAACGAACCGGGACAGACCGCGCGCCTCATTGCACCAGCCCAAGCCTCATGAGCGGGGACCGTACCAAAGCCCCGGTCAAGCGCCGCGTGAGCCGTCCCGATCCCGTCGGGCGTACCACAGTGCCGTCTCCCCGTAACGGCGCTCGGCGAGCTGGCGCAGGCCCCCGGGCCAGGCGATCGAGGCGCCTCGGCTGGACCGTTCGACCACCACCACGGCGTCGGGCGCCAGCCAGCGCTCGGCGAGCGCCTCCAGCACCGCGCCGACGCGCTCGTCGGTCACGACGTAGGGCGGGTCGAGGAACACCGCGTCGTACGCCTCGTCCGGCTCCCCCGCGACCAGCCGCTCGACCTTGTCGGTCACCAGCCGCACCCGGCCACCCACGCTGAGCGACGCGATATTGGCCCGGACGACCCGCGCCGCCTTGGCGTCGGCCTCGGCGAGCAGCACGTGCGCGGCCCCGCGCGAGCACGCCTCGAGCCCGACCGCGCCCGAGCCGGCGTAAAGATCGGCGAAGCGGGCCCCGTCGAGGTCGAGCAGGTTGTCCAGGCTGCTGAACAGCGCCTCGCGGACCCGGTCCGAGGTTGGGCGGGTGCCCTGCCCGGCCGGCACGGTCAGCCGCCGCCCGCCGAGCACCCCGGCCACGATGCGCGTCACGAATCCCAGGGTATGCGGCGGCCCGATGTGATCTGACTCACGTTCAGCCCTTCTCCAGGTACTCCGCCCGCTCCTCGTCCACCAGCCGCGCGATCGTGGCGGCAAGCGCCGGGTGCCGCTCCAGCTCCGGGTCCTCGCCGATGAGCTGCGCCGCCTCCGCGCGGGCCTCGCCGATGAGCTCGGCGTCGCGCAGCAACGACAGCAGCCGCAGGTGCGAGCGGTGGCCGGACTGCGAGGCGCCCAGTACGTCGCCCTCGCGGCGCTGCTCCAGGTCGAGCTCGGCGAGCTTGAACCCGTCGGTGGTGGAGGCGACCGCGTCCAGGCGCGCCCGCGCGGGCGTGCCCTCCCCCGACTCGGTGACCAGCAGGCACAGCCCGGGCGCGCTGCCCCGCCCGACGCGCCCGCGCAGCTGGTGCAGCTGCGAGACGCCGAACCGGTCGGCGTCGAGGATCATCATCATCGTCGAGTTGGGCACATCTACGCCGACCTCGATGACCGTGGTGGCGACCAGCACGTCCAGCTGCCCGGCGGCGAAGGAGCGCATCACCGCGTCCTTCTCGTCGGCGGGCAGGCGCCCGTGCAGCACCCCGATGCGCAGGCCGTGCAGCGGCCCGTCCTCCAGCTGCGGCGCCACGTCCAGGACCGCGACCGGGGGCCGGCGCCCGTCGTCGCCGGCCGGCGGGACGTCCTCGCCGTCGGAGTTGGCGTCGCCGATGCGCGGGCACACGACGTACGCCTGATGGCCCTTGGCGACCTCCTCGCGCAACCGCCGCCAGCCCCGGTCCAGGAACGCGGGCTTCTCGGTGACCGGCACGACGTGCGAGGCGATCGGCGAGCGCCCCCGCGGCAACTGGCTGAGCACCGACGTCTCCAGGTCGCCGAACACGGTCATGGCGACCGTCCGCGGGATCGGCGTGGCGGTCATGACGAGCACGTGCGGAGGCTGGTCGGCCTTGGTCCGCAGGGCGTCGCGCTGCTCGACGCCGAAGCGGTGCTGCTCGTCGACGACGACGAGACCGAGGTCGGCGAAGTCGACGCCCTCGTAGAGCAGCGCATGGGTGCCGACGACGATGCCCGCGCTGCCGCTGCGGATCTCCTCCACGACGCGGCGGCGCGCGGCCGCACCCAACGACCCGGTCAGCAGCGCCACGCGGGTGGCCTCCGGTGCGGCGTCGAGCTCGCCGGCCCGGGCCATGCCGCCGAGCAGGTCCAGGACGTTGCGGTGGTGCTGGGCGGCCAGGACCTCGGTCGGGGCGAGCATCGCCGCCTGGCCGCCGGCGTCGACGACCTGCAGCATCGCGCGCAGCGCGCACAGCGTCTTGCCGGAGCCGACCTCGCCCTGCAGCAGCCGGTGCATCGGGTGCGGCCGTGACAGGTCGGCGGCGATCTCGTCGCCGACGTCGCGCTGGCCGCGGGTCAGCTCGTACGGCAGGCCGGCGTCGAACGTCACGAGCAGCCCGTCGTCGCGGCGCGGGCGCGGCACCGCGGGCCAGTCCTCCGCTCGCTTCTTGCGCTGGACCAGCGTCAGCTGCAGCGCGAACGCCTCGTCCCACTTCAGCCGCCGCCGCGCGATCGCCAGCGTTTGCTGCGACTCCGGGCGGTGGATCTCGCGCAGCGCCTTGTCCAGCGCGGACAGCCGGCGGCTCGCGCGCGTGGTCGCCGGCACCGGGTCGGGCGTGGGCGGCAGGACGTCGAGCACGGTGCGCACCGCCGCGGCGATGCGCCACGTCGGCACCCGCGCGGTCGCGGGGTACACCGGGATGATCGCGCCGGCGAACTCCTCCACCGCCTCCTCACCCTCACCGGCGTCGAGCAGCACGTAGTCGGGCTGATTGAGCTGCAGCTTGTGGTTGAACCGGCCGACCTTGCCGGAGAACAGCCCCCATCGGCCCGGGCGCAGCTGGTTCTCCCGCCACGGCTGGTTGAAGAACGTGACGCTGATCTCACCGCCACTGTCGTCGCCGATGACCGCCTCGACCAGCGAGCCCCGCTTGCCGCGCGTGCTGCCGCGCTGCTGTGTGAACTGCCGCGACGTCACGCGCTTGACCTGCCCGAACACGGTGACGTCGGTGTCGATCTCCAGCGCCCGGATGTCGGTGTGCTCACCGCGCTCCTCGTAGCGGCGCGGGAAGTGGTACACCAGGTCGCCGACCGTGTGCAGGTCCAGGTGCTCGGCCAGCAGCTTCGCGCCGTTGCCCCCGAGCACCTTCTGCAGCGGCGTGGTCAGGTCGATGTCGGCCACTTCGGATCTTTCCCCGTCTCGTTGCTACTCCACTCCCACGAGCAGTGGGTAATGCGGCTGGCCACCTTCGTAGCACTGAACCTCGACGAAGGGCCAGGAACCCTCGACGTGCGCCGTCAGGGCGGCCGTCAGGCCCTCGGGCGCGTCCCGGCCGGCGACGAGGGTGACGAGCTCCCCGCCGCCCGCGAGCATCCGGTCCAGCAGCCGGTACGCGGTCTGCGTCAGATCTTGCCCGATCAGGTTGACCTCGCCGTCCACGATCGCGAGGATGTCGCCCGGCTGGCACCGCCCGGCCACGGTCAGCGCCTCCCGGCCGGCGATCGTGACCTCGGCCGAACGGCACCGCGCGGCCGCCTCCGCCATGGCGATCACGTCGTCCTCGAACCGCCGGTCGGTGTCACGCACGGCCAGCGCCGCCAGTGCCTGCACCGGGGAGCGGGTCGGTACCACGCCCGCGCTGACGCCCGCGACGCGCGCCTCCGCGGCGGCGGCTGCGGCGACGGCCAGCACGTTCGGGTCGTTGGGCAGCACCACGACGCGGCCCGCGCCCGTGCCTCGGATCGCGTCGAGCATCTCGCCGGTGGAGGGGCTGCCGGTCAGCACCGCGGCGCCCTCGGCCTCGAGCAGCCGGGCGAGGCCCGGTCCGCTGCACACGACGACCACGGCGCGCTCCCGGCGCCCCGCCCCGGCACGGTCCCCGTGCTCGGCGTCCCCGCGCTCCCGGCGCCCCGCCC
>NZ_JBEPDB010000047.1:0-67080 GCF_040300025.1 Dactylosporangium sp. NPDC000555
GCCGGGGGGTTCCCACCCCGGAGCCCCCCATGCCCGCTTCGCGGGCACTTTTGCGGGCGCTGCGCGCAGTGGTTGCGCCCAGCGGTCGCGGTTACCGCTGGGCGCGGCCTCGCGCGGGCAGTTCCTAGCCTGGCGCGCGCTCCGCGCGGGCGCTGCCGGGGGGTTCCCACCCCGGAACCCCCCATGCCCGCTTCGCGAGCACTTTTGCGGGCGCTGCGCGCAGTGGTTGCGCCCAGTGGTTGCGGTTGCCGCTTCTAGCTTGGCGCGCGCTCCACGCGAGCGCCGCCGGGGGTTCCGACCTCGGGAACCCCCGGGCCCGCTTCGCGAGCACTCCTGCGGGCGCTGCGTGGCGCTGCGTTCTGGTCGCGGTGTTACTTGGCGTTGAAGTAGGACGCGTCCGGGTGGTGGATGATGATCGCGTCCGTGGCCTGCTCCGGGACGAGCTGGAACTCCTCCGACAAGGAAACGCCGATGCGGTCCGGGCGCAGCAGTTCGACCGTCTTCGCGCGGTCCTCCAGGTCCGGGCAGGCCGGGTAGCCGAAGCTGTACCGGCAGCCGCGGAAGTCGGTGCGCAGCAGGCCGTCGAGGTCCTTAGGGTCCTCGTCGGCCATGGGGCGGCCGTCGGGCAGGACGAGCTCCTCGCGGACACGCTTGTGCCAGTACTCCGCCAGGGCCTCGGTCAACTGCACCGACAGGCCGTGGACCTCGAGGTAGTCGCGGTAGGCGTTCTCGGCGAACAGCTTCGCGGTGTAGTCGGAGACCGGCTGGCCGACCGTGACCAGCTGCATCCCGATCACGTCGAGCTGGCCGGGCCTGGTGGTGGCGTCGCGCGGCTTGAAGAAGTCGGCGATGCACAGGCGGCGGTCGCGGCGCTGGCGCGGGAACGAGAACCGGGCCCGCTCGCTGTGGCCGTTCTCGTCCAGCACGACCAGGTCGTTGCCCTCGGAGTAGCAGGGGAAGTAGCCGTAGACGACCGCGGCCTCGAGCACCCGGTCCGAGGCGAGGCGGTCCAGCCAGTACCGCAGCCGCGGCCGCCCCTCGGTCTCCACCAGCTCCTCGTACGTCGGGCCGGTGCCGCCCCGGGCGCCGCGCAGGCCCCACTGGCCCAGGAACGTGGCCCGCTCGTCGAGCAGGGCCGCGTAGTCGCTCAGCGGGATGCCCTTGACGACCCGGGTGCCGAAGAACGGGGCGGTCGGCACGGGCACGTCGAAGTCGATGTCGGAGCGCACCGAGGCGTCGTCGAGCGACGGCAGGTCCTCGCGGACCTCGACGGTGCGGGCGCGCCGCTCGCGGCGGGCAGCCAGGGCGGCCTCGCGCTCGGTGTCGATCACCGGCGCGCCGCCGCGCTTGGCGGTCATCACGCGGTCCATCAGGGCGAGGCCCTCGAAGGCGTCACGGGCGTAGTGCACGTCGCCGTGGTACAGCGCCCGCAGGTCGTCCTCGACGTAGGCGCGGGTCAGCGCGGCGCCGCCGAGCAGCACCGGCCAGCGCTCCGCCACGCCGCGGGCGTTCATCTCCTCCAGGTTCTCCTTCATGATCACCGTGGACTTGACGAGCAGGCCGGACATGCCGATCGCGTCGGCCTGGCGGGTCTCGGCGGCCTCGATGATCGCCGAGATCGGCTGCTTGATGCCGATGTTGACGACCTCGTACCCGTTGTTGGACAGGATGATGTCGACGAGGTTCTTGCCGATGTCGTGGACGTCGCCCTTAACCGTGGCCAGCACGATGCGGCCCTTGCCGGCGTCGTCGGCGGACTTCTCCATGTGCGGCTCGAGGTAAGCGACCGCGGCCTTCATCACCTCGGCGGACTGCAGCACGAACGGCAGCTGCATCTGACCCGAGCCGAACAGCTCGCCGACCGTCTTCATGCCGTCCAGCAGCACGTCGTTGATGATGGTCAGCGCGGGCATGCCGGTCAGCGCCTCGTCGAGGTCGGCCTCCAGGCCCGCCCGCTCGCCGTCGATGATGCGCCGCTTGAGCCGCTCGTCCAGCGGCAGCGCGGCGAGCTCCTCCGCGCGGGAGGCACGGGCCGAGGCGACGTCGACGCCCTCGAACAGCGAGATGAACCTCTGCAGCGGGTCGTAGCCCTCGCGCCGGCGGTCGTAGACCAGGTCCAGCGCGACCTCGCGCTGCTCGTCGGGGATCCGGCTCATCGGCAGAATCTTCGAGGCGTGCACGATCGCGCTCGTCAGGCCGGCCTGCTGGCACTCGTGCAGGAAGACCGAGTTGAGCACCTGCCGGGCCGCCGGGTTGATACCGAACGAGACGTTGGAGATGCCCAGGGTGAAGTTGATCCCCGGGTACAGCCGGGAAATCTCCCGGATCGCCCCGATCGTCTCGATCCCGTCGCGCCGGACCTCCTCCTGACCCGTCGTGATCGGGAAGGTCAGGCAGTCCACGAGGATGTCCTCGACCGCCATGCCCCACTTCGTGGTCAGGTCGTCGATGAGGCGGCTCGCGACGCGGACCTTCCACTCGGCGGTGCGCGCCTGCCCCTCCTCGTCGATGGTCAGCGCCACCACCGCCGCGCCGTGCTCCCTGACCAGCGGCATCATCCGGGCGAACCGGGAGCCGGGGCCGTCGCCGTCCTCGAAGTTGACCGAGTTGACGATGCAGCGCCCGCCGAGCATCTCCAGGCCGGCCGCGATGACCTCGGGCTCGGTCGAGTCCAGCATGATCGGCAGCGTCGAGGCGGTGGCGAACCGGCCGGCCAGCTCCCGCATGTCCTGCGCGCCGTCGCGGCCTACGTAGTCGACGTTGAGGTCGAGCATGTGCGAGCCGTCGCGGGCCTGCTGCCGGGCGATCTCCACGCAGGTCTGGTAGTCGCCGTCGAGCATGGCCTCCCGGAACGCCTTCGAGCCGTTGGCGTTGGTGCGCTCGCCGACCATGAGCACGCTGGCGTCCTGGTGGAAGGGCACGTGGTGGTAGATGCTGGCGATGCCGGGGTCGAGCTGCGGGACGCGGGCCACCGGGGCCTGACGGCCGAGGCGCTGCGCGACGGCGCTGATGTGGGCCGGCGTGGTGCCGCAGCAGCCGCCGACGAGCCCCGCACCGTACTCCAGGACGAAGCGCTGCAGCGCCTCCGCCAGCTCCTGCGGGGTCAGCGGGTAGTAGGCCCCGTTCGCGGTCAGCTGTGGCAGGCCCGCGTTGGGCATCACGGAGACCGGCACCTTCGCGTGCTGGGCGAGGTAGCGCAGGTGCTCGCTCATCTCGGCGGGCCCGGTGGCGCAGTTGAGCCCGATGAGATCGATGCCCAGCGGCTCCAGCGCGGTGAGCGCCGCACCGATCTCCGAGCCCAGCAGCATCGTGCCGGTCGTCTCGACCGTGACGTGCGTGATGATCGGCACGACCCGGCCGGCGGCGGACATGGCGCGCTGGGCGCCGATGATGGCGGACTTCGTCTGCAGCAGATCCTGACAGGTCTCGATGATCAGCGCGTCGGCACCGCCGTCGATGAGGCCGGCGGCGTTGTCGAAGTAGGCGTCGCGCAGCACGGCGAACGGCGCGTGCCCGAGCGTCGGCAGCTTCGTGCCGGGGCCGATCGAGCCGAGCACGAACCGGGGCCGCTCCGGCGTGCTGTGCGCGTCGGCCGCCTCCCGGGCCAGCCGCGCGCCGGCCTCCGACAGCTCGCGGATCCGCGACTCGATGCCATACTCGCCGAGGTTGGCCAGGTTGGCGCCGAACGTGTTGGTCTCCACGGCGTCGGAGCCGGCCGCGAAGTACTGCTCGTGCACGCCCCGGACGACGTCCGGCCGCGTCGCGTTGAGGACCTCGTTGCAGCCCTCGTGCCCCTCGAAGTCATCGAGGGTGAGCTCGGCCGCCTGCAGCATGGTGCCCATCGCGCCGTCGGCGAGGAGCACCCGCTCAGCGAGCGTCTTCAGTAGATCCGCCATATCCCAAAGGCTAACGGGAGCCTGGGGTGGCCTCTGCCCCGGGCACACGCGATTCCCGCCACGTGTCGGACCCGATCTCCCGCTGGCTGGGAAGCTCGCTCGTCACGTCGGCACTTTGGCCGGTCGGTGCCCGCTCCGGCACCTGCTGCGCGGCGGGCGCCGGCGCGGCCGGGGCCTCCTCGTGCGGTACCCGCCAGAACACCACAGCGGTGCAGGCGAGCCCCGCCACCATGATCACCAGTGGGGTCACCGAGCCGGTCGGCGGGTGCCAGCTGCCGGCGAGGGGGTCGAACCAGCCGAGGCCCGCGGTGCGCGGCATGCCACGCTGCCAGCGCACCATCGCCCACACCAGGAGCACAAGGTGTACCGGCAGCAGGAACACCACGAACGTGCGGGCCAGGCTGCGGGCGCCCGCCGCGTCCAGCAGCCGCCGCTCCAGCGTCCACGCCGCCAGCAGCGGCAGGCCGGCCAGCAGCGGCAGCATGTACCGCCCGGCGGTGATGAACCCGGTCTGGTTGGCCTGGCTGACCTGCAGGACGCCGGGCAGCGCCACGCCGCCGAGCAGGATGACCAGGTACCGCCAGCGCACCGTCCAGTCGCCGGCGATCCCGCCGAAGAAGACCAGGCCACCGACGAGCATCGCCCAGACCGCGTAGACCGGCTGCCACATCACGACGTCGAACCAGCCGGCGACGCCGATCATGCCCTCGATGTAGATCCACCAGCTGTCGACGTAGACCGCCACCGCCTGGCCGAAGCGGTAGTGCCACAGCCCGGGCGGCGGCGGCACGAGCTCGCCGGTCTTCATCCCGACGATCCAGGCCGCCGACAGCACTACGGCAAGGGTCACGCCGCCGGTCCACAACTTGACCCGCGGCAGCTTCCAGTACTCGCGCAGCCACTTCCGGCGCACCGGAATCGCGAGAGCGAAGAACGCGAACGCGCACCACGCCGGGCCCGCCGAGCGGAGCGTGAGCAGTAGCACAGCACTGATGCCCAGCAGTGTGACCAGCGGTTTCTTGGCGACCAGGTCGGGCGGCTCCAGCAGCAGCGGTATGCCCGCCGCGAAGAACGCGATCCCGGCCGCGATCTCCACCGAGTTGGGATTCACGCCGCCGGCCAGGTGGGCCAGCATGGGGGTGGCCACCGCCAGCAGTGCCACGGCGCCGAGCCCGAAGCGCGACCAGCGCAGCAGTGACACGAACGCCGAGGCCAGCAGCGCCGCGCACAGCGCCGCACTGATCAGCCGGGCCGTGACCAGGCCGCCCCAGTTGGGCCACCAGCGCAGCACCGGGCCCACCACCAGGTAATACAGGGGGTTGTAGCGCCCGGCGCTGGTGCTCACCTCGCCGATCGGGCCGCCCTTGAGCCCCGCCGCGCAGGCCGCGGACACCTTCGGCTTCGGGCCGAAGCACATCGCGTGGGCGTCCATGCCGACGGGTACCCGCTGGTAGGCACCCATGCCCGGGCGCCCGAACGCGTCGGGGACGACGGCCGGGCGGGCGAAGATCTGTCCCGGGTCGAGCGAGGCGACCCCGGCCGCCCGGATGGTGTGCTGGACCTCGTCCGCGGGCCCGTCGAACGGCGCGGCGAAGCACCACGCGCCGAACACCAGGAAGAAGGCCGTGAAGGCCACCAGCCAGGCCCTGCGTCCGTTTCGCATGCCCGGATGCTATCGAGAGATTTTATGAGCTTTTCTACGAAGCATGACAGATCACCCCATATCGGTCGCCCGCTGTATCCACGCCGATCTGGTCCGTACCCGCGCGGCCCGCAAGCCATCTCGCGCCCCTCCACGTAGGCTGGAACCGTGACCGAGTTCGACGGCCTGCCCGTGCTGCGCTCCCCTGTCGCGATTGCCGCGTTCGAAGGGTGGAACGACGCTGCCGATGCGTCGACCGCCGTCGTCGAGCATCTCGAGCAGGAGTGGGGCGCCGAGACGATCGCCTCGCTCGACCCGGAGGACTTCTACGACTTCCAGGTCAACCGGCCGACCGTGCTGATGTCCGATGGCGAGACGAGGCGCATCGAGTGGCCGACGACCCGCTTCGCGGTGGCCAGCCCGCCCGACTCCGAGCGCGACATCGTGCTCATCCGCGGCATCGAGCCGAGCATGCGCTGGCGCACCTTCTGCGAGGAGATCCTCGAGGTGTGCCACAGCCTGGAGGTCAACCGGATCGTGCTGCTGGGCGCGTTGCTCGCCGATGTGCCGTACACCCGCCCGCTGCCGGTCAGCGGCTCCGCCCCGCCCCGCTCGTCGCCCGAAGCGGCGGAGCGGCTGGGCCTCATCCCGTCCCGCTACGAGGGCCCGACCGGCATCGTGGGCGTGCTGCACGACGCGTGCGCACGCGCCGACCTCGAGTCGGTGTCATTCTGGGTGCACGTACCGCACTATGCGAACAACCCGCCGTGCCCGAAGGCCACCCTGGCCCTGCTGCACCGCGTCGAGGAGATCCTGGACCTGCCCGTCCCCACCGGCGACCTGGCCATGCAGTCGGCGGACTGGGAGGAGCGGCTCAAGCAGGCCGCCGAGCAGGACGCCGAGCTGGCCGAATACGTCCGCGAGCTCGAGGAACGCTCGGGCGACGCGGGCCTGCAGCCGCTGACCGGCGACGAGATCGCCCAGGAGTTCGAGAAGTACCTCCGCCGCCGCGGCGGCCAGGCCGGCCCCTCCGCAACGGGCGCCTGGTAGCCCGTACTGCGACGGGGTGCCACGCACCCGGTCCACCTTGCACAGCAGACCGCCGACGCGGGAGACGGCGACGGGCGCGCCAGGCGAGCAACGCCTCGGCGCGCCCTCGCCGCAGCCGCCCGCGGGAGATCGCGCGGGTCGTGCGAAACGCCCGCAAGGGTGCCCGCGGAACGGGCACGGGGGCTCCGAGGCCGGACCTCCAGCAGCGCCCACGCGAAGCGCGGCCACGACGCAGGGGCCACACCGCGAAGGCAGGAGTGCCCGCGAAGCACGCGCCAGGCAAGAGATCCACCCGGCGTGCCCCGCGCCGCAGACGCTCGCAAAGTGCCACGAACCGGCTTGAGGGTCCGGAGTGGGAACCAACCTGGCCTTCGCTGCGCCGCAGGAGCGAAGGAGTGTTGAGAGGCCGGCGTCAGTGCGCCTGTTCATAGGTCGGGTCTGGCCTGGGAACGATCCGTCCTAGTCGGCGAAGCGGAGACAAGATCATCAATATCGGAGACATCAACAGGCCGCTAGCCGAGATGAGCAGAGCGGCGCGAAGCCCGTGGTGGTCGGCCAGGAGACCGCCGAGCAGGGCCCCGAGCGGGCTCATGCCCATGCCGGCGAAGCTGATTGTTGCGGCGACGCGACCCTGCAGGAAGCCGGGGGTGACAGCTTGTCGGACGGCGATGATGCTGACGTTGATCAGTTGTCCGCATGCGCCGAACGTGAAGTTGATCGCGATGAGTGCGCAGATGGTGGTCAGCGAGTTGCCGTGCAGCGCGGACAGGCACAGCATGATGCCGTTTCCGACCACGGCAGCGGCTATGAGGACTGGACCGTAGCCGAGGCGGCTGGGTAGGCGTGCGGCGAGCAGCGCGCCTAGCAGAGCGCCGGGTCCTGTGGCCGCTAGCGCTAATCCGATGACGGCAGCGGACAGGTGTAGTTCTCGTGGGAGAAAGAGCAGGTAGGCGGTCGTCGTGGCGGCCAGGGACAGCTGGAACGCTGCCGAGGCGAGGCTCACCGTGCGCAGGATTTTATTGCCGGTAACGAAGCGGATGCCCTCGCGCATGTTCTGCCGCATCTTGCGTGGACCGCTCGGATGCTGCGGGATCGTCTCGCGGTGACGAATGTGAGCGATGGCTAGGAACGAAGCGCTAAAGAACAGTGCGCTGGACACGATGGCCAGCGGTGCTGACAGCAACGACGCCAACGCCCCTCCCAGGGCAGGACCTGTCATTTGGGAGGCGGACCGGCTCGCTTCGATCGCGCTGTTGCCGTGCAGGAGCTGATCGCGCTTCAACAGGCGTACCAGTGACACCTGATACGCCGTATTGAACAACACTGACAGGACGCCGACGGTCAAGGCGCAGGCCAGCAGCATCGGCAGCCTGAGAAGCCCGGCCAGGGCGCAAGCGGCGACTGCGCTGAATATCAAGGCACGGCCGAGGTCCGACAGCGCCATGACGGTGCGGGTTTGCCATCTGTCCACCCACACGCCGGCGAAGAGCGTGAGCAGCAGTTGTGGTGCTTGCTCGACGGCACGCAGGGCGCCGAGTTGGCCAGGGTCGACGTCCAGCGTCAAGACAGCGATCAGCGGCAGAATAATGAAGCCGGATTGTTCACCCAGCTGTGAGGCTGTCTGCCCTGCCCAAAGACTGCGGAAACTCGAGTTGCGCCACAGGCTAGGTGGGCTGTCGGGCCGAGCAGAATCGGAGAAGGCGGAGGAGTTGGACGGCACAGGGGTATCCCTTGAGAGGCGTTGGGCAAGGTCCACCTACCGTCGTGCATGAATGCACTGACGGTGGTAGGTAGGAAGGCTCGCTATGCCGCGCTTATCAAGGGCAGCACGCGATGACAGGCCGATTACGGCCTACGGTGTCAACGCGTGCTCGAACGACCGACCATGCCTCAGCTCCTCACGGGATCACTTACGGTCCTCACCCTAGCCAAAGATCCTCACTCGGGTAACAAGGTTTGCTGGGCCACTTCAGTACCGGACGCTCCCGGAGCCTCACTGGCCCCTCGGTGTCAGTGATTGCACGAGAGGCATATCGACACGGCGCAGGCCGGCGGTGAAGGATCGCAGGTCGGGCTGGTCGTCGGCTTCGACCGCGGTGATCCAGTCGTTGAGTCGCTGTCCTTGTCGGGCGGTCAGGATCTCGGCGAAGGCCGAGATGTGGGTGGCCAGGGGCGTCGAGGTGCGGGCAGGCGGCACGCGCTTGGGCGAGTTGGTCGCGGTCGTCGTCGGTGAGCCGGTCTGGTTGGGTGAGCAGCCAGCTGGTCAGCTGGCGAGTTTTCGGTGGCCGTCGTGGTGCCGGTGGTCGGCCGGCAGCGGCCCGCAGCGGACGTAGGTAGGTGCGCAGGGTGGTAGTGCTGCCGCGGTAGCCGCGCTCGCGGAGCTCGGCGCACAACGTGACGGCGTTGGTGACGCCGCTGCCCAGGCGCTGACGCAGGTAGTCGGCGTGTTCGTCGAGCACGCGCGGACGTCCGGGATGAGGCTTGGCCAGCAGTTCATGGATACTGCTCGCGCGGGCGAACCGGCGCACGGTTCCACGGGCCAGGCCGAGTTCGCGGGCGATCGCGCGGATGGTGACACCTTGCGCGAGTAGGTCCTGGACCTGTCGGTAGCGCTGCCGGGTGCGCGGTGCCAGCAAGCCCTGCTCGGACCGGTAAACGGAGGCCGGCAGAGAGATCTGTTCCGAGTCTGCGACCGCCACCGCGGGTTCGGTGGGTGCTGCGAGCAGGCAGCGCAGGTGCCGAGCGACAGTCTTCTCGGCATGTTCGCCCAGGTTCTTCCACAGATGCCATCGGTCGGCGCACCGGACCGGGCGCCTTCGGCATAGCTGCCGGCGCGGTCGCGGCAGATCACCCGCACTGCGGGATGAGCGGCGAGCCAGCGTTGCAACGTCTCCGCCCGCCGAAAGGCAAGAACCTCGATCGGACGGTGGGTATCGACGTCGACCAGCACGATCGCGTAGCGGTGCCCCCGGCGCAACGCGAAGTCATCAACGCCCAGAACCGTTACCTCACCATCAGCGGGGTCCGGGAGCGCGCGGATCAGGCGCAGCATGCTGCTGCGGCTGGCCGCAAGACCCATCAGCATGGCCAGTCGGGCGCCGGCTCGCCCGGCAAGGGCGAGCGCGATGATCTCGAGCGATCTGCGCATCAGCGGGCTGCGACGCGCCCATTTGCTGGTCAGTCCCGGAATCTGTTCTGCGAAGGTCTGGGCCGGGCAGAGATCTACGTCGCAGAAGAACCGGCGAACCCGCAACCGCAACTCCACCGGGGAGCCGGCCACCGCAGCATCGGTCAAGCGACGCTCGTATCGGCTATGCACCCTGCTCGACCGGCGGCTACACCGCGGACACGCGGCCCGGCGAGACCTCGCTCGCACGTGTAATCGCAGCCCAGATGCCACGCGTTCGACCTTCTCAACGACCACAGCTGCCAGGTGAGGCAGAACCACAGCAAGATCAGAAACTCGCATGGCGGCCGACCATACACAGTGGATTTTGGAAGCCGGGGGTTAGTCTCTGATCACGAAAATTGGGTCAGATCCATTCTTCACGCGTCGCCGACAGGGGCGTCCGGGACGGGGCCTCGGGCAGTACCGCAGACGCCAACAGCAAGCCGCACCCAGGCCGCAGCGGCCGCGCAGCGCAGGCAAAAGTGCTCGCGAAGCGGGCATGGGGGGTCCGGGGTGGGAACCCCCCGGCAGCGCCCGAGCGAAGCGAGCGCCAAGCTAGGAACAGCGCGCCAGGCAAGTGATTGCGCAAACCTTCCTAGGAGACTAGGTTTCGTTGTATGACGATCAATCCGGGGGCTGCCGAGTTTCCGCACCGGCAGATCGGGGCTCAGCTGCGGGCACAGATCCAGCGCGGGGACTGGGCGCCCGGGGAGCGGCTGCCCTCCATCCCCGCGCTCGCGGCGCAGTTCGGGGTGGCCAAGCAGACCGTGCAGCGCACCATCGACCAGCTGCGCATCGAGGGGCTGCTCATCACGCGGCCGGGGTCGGGGACGTTCGTGCGCGGGACCAAGCGGCGGATGAACCGGCTCTCCCGCGGGCGATACGGCGCACAGCGCGGGTACCACGCGGAGCTCGCCACGCGGTACCGGCAGCATCTGATGATCGTCGCGCAGATGCCGGCGCCGGCCGACGTGGCCGAGGCGTTCGGGCTGGACGCCGGGGCGCCGCTGCTCGTGCGGCGGCACCTCGTGCGTACCGGTGACGCGCCGGTCGAGGTCGGGGCGTCCTGGTTCCGGCCCAACGACGTGCGCGGCACCTCGATCGAGCGGCCGGACGTGTTCGACCGGCCGCTGTACCAGGAGGTCGAGGAGGAGCTCGGGCGCCGCTACACCAGCGCCCGCGACCAGGTCAGCGCCCGGCTGCCCACCCGCGAGGAGGCGGAGCTGCTGCAGATCCGCCCCGACACGCCGGTGCTGGTGCTGCTCCACGTCGCCTACGACGAGGACCACAAGCCGATCGAGGTCGCCCAGGCGGCGTGGCCGGGACCGATGACCACCCTGACCGAGGAGTACCGTATTCCGGCCCCGCGCCCCGGCCTCCCCGACGACGAACCGGGCCTGGCCCTTGGTTAGCCCGCCGGCGGCTCGTCGATCAGGCCCAGCTGCTGCAGGTGGCTCACGTCGTCGCGCACGCCCCAGTGGTCGGTGACGCGGCCGTCGGCGTCGAAGCGCATCCAGTGCATCTGACGGAACCGGAAGGTGCGGCCGGTCGGCGCGTTGCCCAGGAACGGGCCCAGGTGGGTGCCGGAGTACCAGTTGCGCATCACCACCACGTCGCCCGCGCCGGTCAGCTCCTCGATCTCGGTGCGGCAGTCCGGGAACGCGGTGCGCAGCATGCTGACCAGCCCCACGATCGCCCCGGTACCGTTGCGCAGCGCTTCGGGCGCCGTGTGGTTGACCAGGCCGGGGGTGAAGTGCTTGTCGATGAGGTCGGTCCGGCCCCGGTCGATGATCTCCTCGTAGATGCGGCGCATGGTGCGCTTGTTGCGCTCGACGATGTCGGTGTCCTGCGTAGTCGGTGACGTGGTCATGGCGGCGACGCTAGGGAGGCGGCCGGACCCCGGGCCATCCCCGGAATTCGGGGGGACGCCGCCGCGGCCGGGGTGGCTACATTCGATCTCATGCGGACGACGGCCTTGGACAGGACGCGGCGGGCCGTGCTGCGCCTGTCGCACCTGGGGCTCGACCTGACGGCGTACCGCACGCAGCTCGACGCTGTGCTGCGCGCCGAGATCGGCTGGGACCTGGCCGCCTGGTCGACCACCGACCCGGCGACCCTGCTGTTCACCAGCTGCGTGCTCGTCGGCCGCGACGAGGACCACGCGCTGGAGCAGCGGCTGTTCGACCTGGAGTTCGGTGAGCCGGACGTGAACACGTTCGCGGCGCTCTTCGCCGAGGGCACCGTCGCGGCCGGCCTGCACGAGACGACCGGCGGCGACCTGACGCGCTCGCCGCGCTGGCGGCAGCTGCTGTCCGGCCTCGGCGTGACCGACGAGCTGCGGGCCGTCTTCACCGACCGGAACGAGTGCTGGGGCACGTTCGTCGGATACCGGCTGGGCGGCGCGCCGTTCACCCGCGCCGACACGCGGCTGCTCGCCGCGCTCGGGCCGATCGTCGGCGACGGGTTGCGCCGCTGCCTGCTGCGGGCCGCGGCGGGTGCGGCGCCAGGGCTGCCCGAGCCGCCGGGTGTCCTCGTCGTCGACGCCGCCGGCGCCGTCATCTCCACCAGCGCCGCCGCGGAGCGCTGGCTGGCGGAGATGGACAGCCCGGGGGCGCTGCCCAGCGCGGTGCGTTCCGTTGCCGCCATGGCCCGGGCGGCCGGATCGGGTGACGGCGGCGTCACGCCCGCCCAGGGGCGCCTGCCCCGCCGCGGCGGTAGCTGGCTGCTGCTGCACGCGTCGATGCTCAGCGGTGACGCCGGTCATGTCGCGGTCGTCATCGAACCGGCGCGGCAGACGCACCTCGCCGACGTGCTGGTGCGGGCCTACGCGCTCACCGGCCGGGAACGGGAGGTCACCGAGCTGGTGCTGCACGGCCGCTCCAACGCGCAGATCGCGCGGGCGCTGGGCATCGGCGTGCACACCGTCGGCGACCACCTGAAGTCGATCATGTCCAAGCTGGCCGTCTCCAGCCGAGCCGACCTGTTCGCCGAGCTGTTCGGGCGTCATTACCTGCCGGCCCGCCTCAGCGGGTCGCTGCCCAGCCCGTACGGCTGGTATCTGCCCGCGCAGGCCTGACCGGCGCGACGGCCACGATCCCGCCGCGCGTCGCGGGGACCGTGGCCGTCGCTCGTCAGGAGACCGCTCAGGTGATGGGGTCGGGCGCGACCGTGGACGGCGCCGGGGACGCCGGACAGCCGCGGGTCGCCCTCGTCGGCGAAGGCCCATGCCGGCGACCCAGCCGCCGATGAGCTGCAGGTCGATGGAGAACTGCGGATCGACGAAGACCACGAAGACCAGCGCGCCGAACTTCACCAGCAGCGACATCAGCTTCGACGCCTGGGCCTCCTGGGCCGGGGTGGCGTCGCGCTTGAGGTACTCCCGGTAGATGTTGCGGGTGAACAGGTTCGCCGCGGCGATGGACATGATCGCCGCCGGCACCAGCGCGCCGATGCCGATGGCCGCGTAGGCGACGCCGGCGAACCAGTCCGGGAAGAGCTTGTCGAACAGCAGCGGCACCACGGTGTTGTTGTCGTTGGTGCCGTTGGCGTTCTTCAGCGGGGTGACGCCGGCGGCGATCGCGGCGTAGCCCAGCAGCAGCGAGTACGCCGGAAGTGGTGCCGACATATTGCGCTTGTTGACATCCTCCCCTGCCCTAATGGGCGGGGAGTCCCGTGGTCGCCCTCGGGTTTTCCTGCTTCATCGCCGGTCGCCGCGTCCGGGAGGACTCCCGTTGAGGTCTTATACCAGCTCCACAGGCTGTCACCGCCAGCCCGGCGGCCAGGATGTTGCGTGCCGCGTTGAGGTCGCGGTCGTGGGCGGTGCCGCACTGGCACGTCCACGTCCGCACGTTCAGCGGCATCCGCTCGGCCAGCGCCCCGCAGGCCGAGCAGAGTCTGGAGGACGGGAACCAGCGGTCGACCGCGATCACCTCACGGCCGTACCAATCGGCTTTGTACTCCAGCATGGTGCGGAACTGCCGCCACGCCGCGTCCGAGATGGCGCGGGCCAGGGTGTGGTTGCGGACCATGTTGCGGACGGTCAGGTCCTCGATCACGATCGTTTGATTTTCACGAACGAGCCGAGTGCTCAGCTTGTGCAGGTGGTCGCGGCGCCGGTCGGCGATCCGTGCATGGATGCGGGCGACTGTGCGCCGGGCCTTGGCCCGGTTGGCGGAGCCTTGCTGTTTGCGGGACAGTTTCCGCTGTGCGCGGGCCAGCCGGGCGCGGTCGCGGCCTTCGTACCTGGGGTTGCTGATCTTCTCCCCAGTGGACAGGGTCAGCAGATGCTCGAGCCCGGCGTCGATCCCGACCGCCGCCGTGGTGGTCGGCGCCGATGCGATGTGGTCCTCGACGAGCAGGGAGACGAACCAGCGTCCGGCCGCGTCCTGGGACACGGTCACGGTAGACGGGGACACTCCCTCGGGCAGCGGCCGCGACCATACGATGTGCAACGGCTCGGTCATCTTGGCGAGGGTGAGCTTGCCGTCGCGGTAGCGGAAGGCGCTGGTGGTGTACTCCGCCGACCGACGCGAGCGCTTTTTGCTTTTGAAGCTCGGGTAGCGGGCACGTTTGGCGAAGAAGTTCGTGAACGCCACCTGCAAATGCCGCAGGGCCTGCTGCAGCGGCACCGACGAGACATCGTTGAGAAACGCCAGCTCGTCGGTCCGCTTCCACGCCGTCAGCATCGCCGAGGTCGCATTGTAGTTGATCCGCTCCTGCCGCTGGGTCCACGCCTCAGTACGCGCCGCGAGGGCCAGGTTGTACACCTTGCGGACACACCCGAACGTACGCGCCAACTCGGCGGCTTGCGTGTCAGTCGGGTAGCAGCGGAACTTGAACGCCCGCTTCACCGCCCTGACCACGGCGCACAACCTAGCAAGCCCAACAGCGACCCCTGCCGCGACACGCGGGCGGACGCCCATCCGCCTCGGTGGCGGACCGGCCGGCCCTGCCCCGCATGGGTTCCTGGTTGTCGGCGTTGATCAGGATGCCGTCGGCGACCGAGGGTGTCTTGGCGAGCCTCGCGTCGGCGGCGTCGAGGATCGCGCCCTAGCCGCCGAGCTTCGCTGGCGAGTAGTACACCGCGACAAAGGATGAGGATGTAGATGAGGTGTCCTGGACGAACGCGATCAGTGCCGGGGCGCGCAGACGGCTTCGTCGCCCGCGACGCCGGGGTACCACGAGCGCGCCCACGAGCGCCTGCCGCGGACGACTCCGCCGCCGGCCACCGTCCGACGAGTGGCCGGCGTCGAAGAGCCGGTAGTTGCCGAAGGGCTGCTGTCTCGTTAGAGCTTGACGCCGAGCAGGGCGTCGACCGCGTTGGCCATCAGGGCCGGGGCCTCCCGGTCGTCGCCCGCGTCGGCGAGCGTCGCGTCGACCCAGGCGTCGACGGCGGCGAGCGCGCCGGGGGTGTCGAGGTCTTCGTTCAGGCGCTCGCGCAGCTGGGCAACGAGCTCGGCGCCCGACGGGCCGATGGCCGCCCGGGCCGCGTCCCGCCAGCGCGACAGCCGTTGCTGGCCGGTCTTGAGCCCGTCGTCGGTCCACTGCCGATCGTTGCGGTAGTGGTCGGCGAGCAGGGCGAGGCGCACCGCCATCGGGTCGACGCCGTCGGCGCGCAGCCGCGACACGAAGACCAGGTTGCCCTTGCTCTTGGACATCTTCTCGCCGTCGAGGCCGATCATGCCGGCGTGCACGTAGTGCGTCGCGAACGGGGCCTTGCCCGACAGCGCCTCGGCGTGCGCGGCGGAACACTCGTGGTGCGGGAAGAGCAGGTCGTTGCCGCCGCCCTGCACGTCGATGGTGTCGCCGAGCAGGCTCTGTGCGATGACCGCGCACTCGATGTGCCAGCCGGGCCGGCCGGGGCCGAGGTCGCCGCCGTCCCAGGCCGGCTCGCCCTCGCGCAGGCCTCGCCACAGCAGCGGGTCGAGCGGGTCGCGCTTGCCGGGCCGCTGCGGGTCGCCGCCGCGCTCGGCGGCCAGGCGCAGCATCTCAGTGCGGGACAGGTTGGACTCGCCGCCGAAGCCGGGCGCGGTGGCGATGGAGAAGTACACGTCGCCGGTGCCGTCCTCGAGCGGATACGCGTGCCCGGAGGCCAGCAGCGCCGACACCTTGCGGGCGATCTGCGGGATCGACTCGACCGCCCCGACGTAGCGCTTCGGCGGGATGATCCGCAGCGCCTCCATGTCCTCGCGGAACAGCGCCGTCTCCCGCATCGCGAGCACCACCCAGTCCTCGCCGTCGCGGGCGGCCCGCTCCAGCAGCGGGTCGTCGACATCGGTGACGTTCTGCACGTAGTCGACCTCGTGGCCGGCGTCGCGCCAGACCCGGTTGGCCAGGTCGAACGCTACCATCGTGGCAGCATGTCCCAGGTGGGTGGCGTCGTAGGGGGTGATGCCGCAGACATACATGGTTGCGGGCCGCCCGGCGAGCTCGACCGGTGCGATCTCACGCCGGGCCGAGTCGAAGAGGTTGAGCGGCGCGACGCCGGCTCCGGGGCGGGGCAGCGTGGGCAACGCCGGTGCGGTCCAGGACTCCATGACCAACAGCCTATCCGTGAGCGGCACCCGCGAGGGATGTGACGATCCCCGCCCTCCCACCCACGGACCGGCTACATTTTGATCTCCCAGTGCAAAGGAGCATGAGGAAATGTCGGAACTGACCATCGAAAATGTCACCGTCGACTGCAGCGGTGACGCCTCCGTGCTGGCCGGGTTCTACGCGCAACTGCTGCGGCGCGAGGTGGACCCGGAGGCGTCGGACTACTACGCCACGGTCGGCCGCGCGAGCGGTGCGGTCCCGGTGCTGATGTTCATCCAGGTGCCCGACCGCACGCCGGGCAAGAACAGCGTCCACCTCGACCTGCACACCGACGACTACGCCGGCGAGGTCGCCCGGGCCGTGGCGCTCGGCGCGAAGCAGGTCGACGAGCACGACGAGCACGGCGTCGTGTGGGCGACCCTCGCCGACCCGGAGGGCAACCTGTTCGACATCGCCGGCAACGGGTAGGAGATCAGAGACTAGATCGGCGGCCAGGGGATCGCGTGGCGGTCCTCGTCGGGCTCCGGGAAGCGCCGCGAGCGCAGCAGCGCACCGATACGCACCGAGATCATCGCCACCTCGGCCGGGGTCAGGTGCTCCGACAGCGACTCGGCGAGGCCGGCGGAATACTGCGCCCGCAGCTTCTCCAGCACCTCGAGGCCCTCGTCCGGGATCGGCTCGCCGGCCCAGCCCCAGATGATCGTGCGCAGCTTGTCCTCGGCGTGGAAGCAGATGCCGTGGTCGACGCCGTGGACGTGCCCGTCCACGGTGTCGATCACGTGCCCGCCCTTGCGGTCGGCGTTGTTCACGACCGCGTCGAAGAGGGCGAGCCGGGCCAGCCGCGGATCGTCGGCGTGGGCGAGGACGAACGGGCGGCCCCGCTCGTCGCGGGCGGACATGATCCGCCGCCAGTGCTTCGGCACCTGGCCGGCGGGGACGAACCCGAGCAGCGGCTCGTCGCTCTGCAGCTCGTCGTCGATCCACAGCTGGCACATGCCGGGGCCGAGGGGGCCGTCGCGCAGGACGGTCGGCGGGACGATCCCCCAGCCGGTCGCCCGCGACAGCAGCCATGCGGCGTACTCCCGGCCGGCGAGGGTGCCGTCGGGGAAGTCCCACAACGGCCGCTCGCCGCTGACCGGCTTGTAGACACACCGCGCCACCGTGTCACCGAGGGTGATCACGCAGCGCAGCGTGGCGTTGGAGGCATCCATGAGCCGGCCCTCCAGCTCCACCGCACCGTGGCGCAGCAGTTCCAGCGCCTCGTCCTCGGGCAGGGCCGGCACGCCGGACTACCGGCGGTAGCCGTTGTGCCGCGGGCAGAGGTGCCCGCGGGCGTCGAGGGGCTGCCCGCACAGCGGGCACGGCGGGCGACCGGACGCGACGACCCGCTTGGCCCGCTCGATGAACGCGCGGGTGGCGGCCGGGGTCAGCCGGACCCGAAGCCGGTCCCGGTCGGCGGTGACGAGCTCGTCGTCGTCCTCCTCCTCGGGCTCCTCGGCCTCCTCCTCACCGACCGCGATCGCCTCGATCACGACCGTCGCGGAGTCGACGTCGAACTGCAGGCCGAGGGTGCCGACCCGGAACTCCTCGTCGAGCGGCATGTCGAGGGGCTCGTTGTCGGCGGTCCCGGCGACCGTCTCCGCGGCGAGGTCGACGCCGAAGCGGCGGTGCGCCTCCTGCAGCAGCTCCTCGAGCTTCTCGGCCAGGAGGGAGACCTGGACCTTTTCCAGGGCGACGCTGATCAGCCGGCCACCGCCGCGCGCCTGCAAGAAGAAGGTCCGCTCCCCCGGCGCACCTACGGTGCCGGCGACGAACCGCTCCGGCGGCTCGAATGCATACACGTGGTGGCTCATGCTGTCACCTCCGCCTGGTCTGGCTCGTTGAGGCTTCGCCTGACCGTCCCCGGCCAGGCACCGCCTCGCTCCGGCCGCAGCATGAGCTGAACCCGCACTCATGATGAGCGGCCTCTCCGCTCCACACCGCACCGCTCATGCCCAAAACTCTATCCACTCTTGGTGGCGTCCGCCGCAGCCGGGCTACATGATCACACGGAACCGCCCGAGCCGCCCCCTACCGCGGCGTCGGATGACATTTCCTCCTCGGGCTTCTCCGGAGGCTGGAACGGCGAAAGGTCACCGCCGGTGTCGTTGAGGCGCAGGACGAACGAGCGCAGCGGGGTGTACCGGATCACGGTCACCGACGCCGGCTCGACCGCGATGCGCTGGAAGAGGTCCAGGTGCATGCCGAGGGCGTCGGCGACGACCGCCTTGATGATGTCGCCGTGGCTGCACGCCAGCCACACCGCCTCCGGCCCGTGCGACCGCGCGATCCTGGCGTCCCAGCCGCGGACGGCGGCGATCGCGCGGGCCGACATCTGCGCCATCGACTCGCCGCCGTCGCCGGGGAACACCGCCGCCGACGGGTGCGCCTGCACCGTCGCCCACAGCGGCTCCTTGGCCAGCTGCTTGAGCGGCCGGCCGGTCCAGTCGCCGTAGCGGCACTCGATGATCGCGTCGTCCTCGACCACGTCGGCGATGTCGGGCAGGGCGAGGGCCAGGGTCTCCCGGCAGCGCGGCAGCGGGCTGCTGACCACGGCGGCGAGGGGCAGCTTGGCGGCGGCGAGGCGCTCACCGACGGCGACGGCCTGCGCCCGGCCGACCTCGTCCAGCCCCACCGGCTGGTGCCCGGCGAGGATGCCGGTGGCGTTGGTCTCGGTGCGGCCGTGGCGCAGCAGCAGAACGGTGGTCACCCCTACAGGCCCGCCTTCGACCAGGCGTCGGCGAGCTGGCGCAGGGTGGCGATCGAGTACTCGGCGTCGCCGAAGACAAGGGTGGAGATCTCCGTCACGCCGGCCTCCTTGTAGGCGTGCAGCCGCTCGGCGACCCGCTCGACGGGCCCGAGCAGCGAGGTGCGGTCGATGAATTCCAGCGGCACGGCGGCCGCCGCGTCCCGGTGGCGCTTGGCCAGGTAGAGATCCTGCACCTCGCGCGCCGCGTCGCCGTAGCCCATCCGGGTCGCCAGTGCATTGTAGAAGTTCTGCTCGCGCGAGCCCATGCCGCCGACGTAGAGGGCGGCGTAGTGCCGCACCAGCTCGGCGCACATCTCGATGTCGTCGCCGAACACCACCGGTACACTCGCGGCCACCTCGAAACCGTCGAGCGTCCGGCCGGCCTTGGCCCGGCCCGCGGAGATCGGCCTGAGCGACTCCTCGCCGAACTCGGGCGAGAAGAACACCGACAGCCAGCCGTCGGCGATCTCGCCGGCGAGCTCGAGGTTCTTCGGGCCGACCGCGGCGAGGTACACCGGGACGTGGTCGCGCACCGGGTGCAGGATCAGCTTCAGCGCCTTGCCGGGGCCGTCGGGCAGGGGCAGCCGGTAGTGCTCCCCGTCGTACTCGACGAGCTTGCGGGTCAGGGCCAGGTTGACGACGTCGACGTACTCCCGGGTGCGCGCCAGCGGCTTGGCGAAGCGGACCCCGTGCCAGCCCTCGGATACCTGCGGCCCCGACACGCCGAGGCCGAGCCGAAACCGGCCGCCCGACAGCTTGTCGATCGTGGCCGCGGTCATCGCCGCCATGGCGGGCGTGCGGGCCGGAATCTGGAACACGGCGGAGCCCAGCTCGATCCGCTCGGTCTGCCCGGCGAGCCAGGCGAGCATCGAAGGAGCGTCGGATCCGTATGCCTCCGCCACCCATACGCAGGCAAAACCGAGGCGGTCGGCCTCCTGGGCGACGGCCAGGTGACCGGCCGGGTCGTTCCATGACGAGAGGTAACCGAGGTTCAACGCAAGTCGCACAACTGCCTCCCAGGGGTCCCCCGCGCGACCCGGCACGGGCGGCACCAGGGTAACCCCGGGGGCACGCCTACCGTACGAAGTCGCCAACCCGCCGTATCGTTCCATGCATGCAGCAGCGACCGCTCGGCCGTAGCGGGCTGGCGGTATCCCGACTGGCCCTCGGCACGATGACCTGGGGCCGTGACACCGACGCCGACGACGCGGCCGCCCAGCTCAAGACGTTCCGCGACGCCGGCGGCACACTGCTGGACACCGCGGACGTCTACGCCGACGGCGAGGCCGAGTCCGTCATCGGCGCCCTGGTGGGCCGCCTGGTACCGCGGGAGGAGCTGGTCATCGCCACGAAGGCGGGCCTGCGCCCCGGCATGACCCGCCGCCGCGACGGCTCCCGCGGTCACCTCCTACACGCCCTGGACACCTCCCTGCAGCGGCTCGGGACCGACCACGTCGACCTGTGGCAGGTGCACGGGTACGACCCCGACACGCCGCTGGAGGAGACCCTCTCCGCGATCGACATCGCCGTGAGCAGCGGCCGGACCCGCTACGCCGGCGTGTCGAACTTCTCCGGCTGGCAGACCGCCCGCGCCGCCACCTGGCAGGCGGCCTGGCCGGGCCGGGCTCCGGTGGTGTCGACGCAGGTGGAGTACTCCCTGCTGGAGCGCGGCATCGAGCGCGAGGTGATACCGGCCTGCTCGGCGCTCGGCATCGGCATCCTGCCCTGGTCGCCGCTCGGCCGGGGGGTGCTCACCGGCAAGTACCGCACCGGCGTGCCCGCCGACTCCCGCGCCGCGTCGCCGCACTTCGAGCGGTTCGTGGCGCCCTACCTCGACGACCGGTGCACCGGCATCGTCGAGGCGGTCGCCACGGCCGCCAGCGGGCTCGGCGTGTCGCCGCTGGAGGTGGCCCTCGCGTGGGTGCGCGACCGCCCGGGCGTGGTGGCGCCGGTCCTCGGCGCCCGCACCGTCGGGCAGCTGCTCGGCGCGCTGCAGACCGAGGAGATCGTGCTGCCGCGCGAGATCCGGGCCGCGCTCGACGACGTGTCGGCGCCCACGTCCGGCTATCCGGAGCGGCAGACGTAAAGCGGCAGACTTACCCTGGACTGATCATGTTGCGCCGACTGCTCCCCCTGGCGGGCGTGCTGCTGCTCACCGCGTGTGACGCCGGCACGTCAGCCGGTCGCCCAGACGCCACGGTCCCGACCCCGACCTGGGCCCCGCCGGCCTCCGCGCCGCCCGCGGGCTCGACCTCGGCGGTGCCCTCGAAGCCGGCCGGGGTGGCGCTCGACGCGGGCGGAGCACGCGTGGCGGTCATTTCGGAGAAATCCGCACTCGTCCTGCACGAGCCCGCCACCGGCGTCGCGGAGATCCCGGCCGCCGAGCCACCCCGCGGCGTGGTCGCCGTGGCCGGCGGCTTCCGCGCGGTGGCCGGCGCGGCCGTGCTCGACCTGCCGCCTGGCGCCACCGCGCCGGCGTCCTGGCCACTGCCCGCGCCGGGCGGCGCGATCGCGGTGCCGCGCACCCCGGGCGCCTCACGGCCCTCGGGCGGCTCCGACTGGACCGCGGTGGCCCTCCCCGACCGCGGTGAAGTGATCATCCTCTCGGCCACCGGGACCGAGGTCCGGACCATCCGCACCGGCGGCCGCCCGTCGGCGCTGGCCGCCGACGAGGAGCGCATCGCGGTCCTGGACGCCGGGCAGTCCTCGCTGACCGTGTACGACGCGGCCACCGGCGCCCGCCAGGAGGCGTTGCGGGCCGGCGACGGCGCCGTGGCGGTCGCCGCGGTCGGCAGGCCGGGCGGCAGGAGCCGGTTCGCCGTGATCGACGCCCGGGACGGCGAGCTGCTGGTCTTCGACACCGGGCCGCTGTTGCTGCGGCAGCGGTACCCGGTGCCGGGCGGCGCGTGGGCGCTCGCCCACGACCCCGGCCGGGGGACGCTGTGGGTGACCGTCACGCAGCGCAACGAGGTCGTCGGGTTCGACCTGAGCGGCGGTACCCCCCGTGAGGTCGCCCGGCACGCCACTGTGCGGCTGCCGCTCGCGGTCGCCGTCGACCCGTCCACCGGCGCGCTGGCCGTCGCCGGGTCGGACGCCACCGGCGCGGAAGGGCTGGTGCACCGGATACCGGCGTAGCAGTATCGGTTCATGGACTACGAATATGTGCCGCTGCGGCTGCCGTCGAATGTCGACCGGATGACCGCTAACGCACAGCTGACGATCCAGGCCGAATACGGCGGCTGGGAGCTCGCCCGGGTGCGGCTCTATCCCGACGGGACCCGCCAGGTGATGCTCCGCCGCCGCGTCACGAGCGAGACGCTGCCCGGCCTCAGCACGTAGTCTTCAACGTCTTCAACCGGCCCCAGCCAGCCTCGGGATGCCAGCACCCTCGCAGCGGCGGCCCGGGCCAACCGGGGTGCACAGGCGCGCCGGATACTTCCAGGGCTCCGCAGCGTGCGGGTTCGAGTCCTGCCCACGCCCTCGGGTGCCCCGCCGGACCCTCGTGGCCGTGTTCGCCGCGATGCCCACACATGATCGCCAAAACATGCTCACGCCTGCGTCATCACCGGTCGGACGGGATTCGTCATCATCTGTCGGTATGGGCCTCGGATGGCGGATTGCACTATCGCCGAGGCACTCGCGATCGCCACTGCGTGGGACAGCCGCACGACGTTCGCCGCGCTGCTCGCCGTGGTACCGGTCGCCGTCTGGAGCGGCTTTCTCGCCCGCTCGCGCCGGGCCGGGCCGGCGGTCGGGGCTGTCCTGCTGGTGCTCCTGGCCTGGATCGTGGTGCCGCGGGCGATCGATGGATCGCACCCGTCCTGCATCACCCCGGACCCGACACGGACACCCGGATGTGGACAGGTCAGCTATCCGTCAACCGACTACGCAAGGCCCTGGCTCGCAGAACGTGACCTCGTCGGCGCTTGATGCGTTGCGCCGGTTGCGGCGCCGTGGTCGGCGGAACTCGCCTCGATCCCACGACGGACAGCATCGCCGTGCCGCTCGCCTCCCTCACGCTCAGCGTCGCCGCGCCGGCCGGCGCTGGCCGCGGCCCTCGCCGGGCTGATCCCGGCCGGGTCGCCCTCGCCGTCGCGGGGCCGTCACCGCCGTGCGGGCGGTCGGCCCGCTGCTGCGCCGGGGCCTGGACCGGTCCTGGAACCGCCCGGCCTTCTGCGGCGTGTCGACCGCCGCCGCCGGCGTCGCCTTGGCCGTCGCGCCGCACGCGATGCTCCCCGGCGTGCCGGTGCCGGCCGACCTTCCCTTGATCGGACCGTTCTTCGTTACCGGCACACCCGGCACGCCCGGCGGATCCGGCACGCCCGGCGCGCCTGTTGTATCCGGCTTGTGTCCGGCGCGCCTGGCGTGTCCGGCGCGCCCGGCGCGTGGGTGGCGGCCGGCCCGGGATCGCGGCGCCCCGGGCCGGGCCGATCCCGGGTCAGCGGCGTTCCGCAGCCTTGCCCAGGCCGGAGCCTTCGGCGGCGTCCGCTTCGTCCTCTTCCTCGGCCAGCTCGTCGTCCAGGTCGACGAAGGCGTGCTCGTCGAGGCGGTCGACGACACGGTCACCCTCCGACAGTGCGAACGGGCCTGCGCCGTCGGCGTCCTCGTAGGTCTCCGGGTCCAGCGGGGTCTCGACCTCGGCGACGATGACCACGCCGTCGAGGGACTCCAGCTCCGGAATGTCCAGGGCGCCGAGCGAGCCGTCGCCGGCCTGCATCAGCTCCAGCACGGCCTCGCCGACCGTCTCTACCGATGAGCCGTCGCCGTCGCCCGGGTTGGCGCGGCGCGCGGCCTCGGCGAGGCGGAGCAGGGCTGCGACGCTCGGTACGCGATAGTCGCGGCGCTGGCGGACGGAGATGACCTGCGGGTGCGGGTCCTCCGCCTCGGTACCGTCGACGCCGCCGATACCGACGCCGAGCTGACGGTCGGCCTCCTCCGGGTCGATCGCGTCGACGTCCCACGGGGTGACCTCGCCGAACTCGTCGAGCAGGAACTCGTCGTAGCTGTTGGAGGCGTTGTTGAGCTCCACGTAGGCGCGCCACACCTCGTCGTCGTCGGCCCGCCCGTTGGCGGCCTTGACCGCGGCAAGGTGCTCGCGGGCCGCCGCGATCACGCGCTCGAGCGCGGCGTCAAGCTCCGCGTGCCGGTCGGTCATGATGGGACTCCCCTAAATCGATGAAGTGCTGGCTAGGTCAGGACTGCTGCAGGAACCGGTCGAGAACTCGCACGCCGAACTGTAGTCCCTCCACGGGAATGCGCTCGTCAATGCCATGGAACAATGCGGCGAAGTTCAGATCGGCCGGTAGGCGCACGGGCGAGAAGCCGAAGCAGCGGATGCCGAGCTTCGCGAACTGCTTGGCGTCGGTGCCGCCGCTGAGCATGTACGGGACGGGCACGGCACCTGGGTCCTCGGCCCGCAGCGCCGCCGACATCGCCCCGACCAGCGCCCCGTCGAACGTGGTCTCGAGGGCCGGCTGGCGGTGGATGTACTCCAGGTCGATGTCCGGCCCGACAATGCGCCGCAGCTCCTCCTCGAACGCCTCGGACTGCCCCGGCAGGGTGCGGCAGTCGATGGTCGCCGAGGCGCGGCCGGGAATGACGTTGTCCTTGTAGCCGGCGGCGAGCCGGGTCGGGTTGGCGGTGTTGCGCAGCGTGGCGCCGACGATCATCGCGATCGGGCCGATCTTGGCGACGGCACCCTCGGGGTCGTCGAGGTCGAGCTCGATGCCGAGCATCTGCGAGACCTCCTCGAGGAACGCGCGCACTGTCGGGGTGAGCACGATCGGGAACTTGTGCCGGCCGACCCGGGCGACCGCCTCGGCCAGCGCGGTGACCGCGTTGTCGTCATTGATCATCGAGCCGTGGCCCGGGCGGCCCTTGGCGTGCAGGCGCAGCCAGTCGATGCCCTTCTGCGCGGTCTCGATGAGATAGAGCCGCTGGTCGCCGCCGATGCTCACGGAGAAGCCGCCGACCTCGCCGATCGCCTCGGTGACGCCCTCGAAGCAGTCCGGGTGCCGGTCCACCAGATGCTGAGCGCCGTAGGTGCTGCCGGCCTCCTCGTCGGCGAGGAAGGCCAGCACGACGTCGCGCGGGGGCTTGCGGCCTTCGCGCTTCATCTGCCGCACCAACGCCAGGACCATCGCGTCGAAGTCCTTCATGTCGACGGCGCCGCGCCCCCACAGGTAGCCGTCCTTGAGCTCGCCGCCGAACGGGTGCACCGACCACTCGGACGCGTCGGCCGGCACCACGTCGAGGTGGCCGTGGATCAGCAGCGCATCGCGTGACGGGTCGGTGCCCTCGAACCGGGCGATAACGCTGGCACGCCCCGGCTCGCTCTCGTAGATCTCGGGCTGGAATCCGACCTCGGCGAGCTTCTCCGCCACGTATTCGGCGGCGACCCGCTCCCCGGCGCTGGTGGCGAGGTCGCCGGTGTTGGTGGTGTCGATGCGCAGCAGATCTCGGCAGATTTCGATGACCTCGTCGGTGGCGTCCATGGTGAAGTCATATCAGGCGGCACCGACAGTTTCCCGGGTGGTCCAAAGATGGCTACACGGCGTCGCCTCGATGCTCACCCAGAGTCATAGTTTAGAGCGAGAAACGCCGGGCCAAAGGCGCTCGGGTGGAAGTATTCCCAGGTGGTGACCCATGACAGCCGAAGACTGGCCCTCCGGCCCGCCATAGCCGCTTGACGTCCGGGCGAGAAGGGTGGCGGGCAACCTACCGTTTCAAGCGGCGGACCGCCGGGTAACCGTGCGGCACCACAAGCGATCGAGGAGGGTCAACGGTGAGTTCCGTTCCGCTCCCGCCGCTGCCACCCGTACCGGGCGTGACCGACGAGGAGTTCGAACCGGCCGGGCGCAGCATGATCGAGCTGCTCGATGAGGACCACGACCGCCTCGGCCGGCTCTGCTCCCGGGCGGCGACCGAGCCGGCCGCGTCGGACGTCCTGGTGGCGACCCTGGCGCGGCACCTGGCGGCCGAGGAACAATACCTTTATCCAGCAGTCCATTCGGTACTGCCGGATGGCCCGGCCATCGCCGAACGCGAACTCGCAGCCGACGCGGACCTGCTCGTGGCGCTGCGACGGCTGCACTCGACCACCGATGACACGGCCCTGTGGTCAATCACGGAGCGTATCCGCCGACACGCGCACCGCGCGGCGACCGAGATCTTCCCGGCCCTGCGCGAGCACTGCTCCCACGGCGAACTCGTCCGGCTCGGCAACCGGGTCGAGATCGCCCGGTCCGCCGCCCCGACCAGGCCGCACCCAGGCATCCCGTCCACCCCACCCCTGGACAAGATCGTCGACCCGGCCCTGGGCGTCGTGGACAAGGTGATGGACGCTCTCTCCCGCCGTACGACATGGGAGGAAGACCTCTGAGCAGCTGACGCTTGTCGAGCAATCCCAGCAACCGCCGTGTGGATCATCGCGGCGCGGGCATCATTTTCCATCGTCGCGACATTGTCGATTCAGCCCGGGCGGCGTCAGCATCCTCAACGCCCAAGGCCCGGCACGCCCGGCACCACAGAGGCCTTGGGTGGCCGCTCCCCCTCCGGTTACCCGGCACCACCAGGCCCTCGGCGCCCTCGCACCGGGGGCCGTCGCGTGTCGGATGCCCCCGATTGGCGAAGATCGCGCCAGACCATGTACTGTATCGCAGGGCCGTTCGAGCGGGGCAGTAAGCACCGCATACAATGGTTCAGCCAGTCGAAGTGGCGGAATGGCAGACGCGCTAGCTTGAGGTGCTAGTGCCCGTATAGGGCGTGGGGGTTCAAGTCCCCCCTTCGACACGTTAACCCCTGCGCGCGGACATACCCGGGCAGAAGGTTCAATTCGGAAACTCCGCCTGGATCACGCAGGCAGCTCTGCTGCACATCACCACGAGCCCGTGCTCACGGAGATGGCGGGCGATCATCCAGACCGGTTGACCTTCCAGGCCTACGTTCTCCTCGTGGATCAGCGCGCGAAGGACCACGATCATCCGATCCTCGCGGACGTAGATGTTCCGTATCCGGTTGGGCTGTCGTGGCCGGGCGCTGGAATGACCGTGCTGGCATCGGTACGCCGGCCGGCCGTGCGACCAACAGGACTCCAGCCGTCGGCGGCACAGCCCGCAGCGCAGCAAGCCGACCAGCTGATAACTCCGGACGCCGCCACGGACCGGGGCAGGCAGCGCGGTGATCTCCTGCGCCGCGATGAAGTCGGCCTCGGACACCAACGCCGGATGGACCATCTGTTTGGAGATGACCCATTCGCTCGTCCTCGCCCACCGCTGTGTCTTGAACGGCCCAGGAAGATGCGCCGGCGTGTGATGTGCGGGCTGCCGGTTCCAGACCTGCCGCCCGGTGTACTTCACGTTCGCCAGGATCGCCTGCACCGTCGTCAAGCCCCACCCGCCGCCGGCCCGATGGCGGTTGCGGCCCGGATCGGCCTGTGACGGGCTCGGCACCCCGTCCGCGTTCAGCATCGCGGCGATCCGCGAGACGCTTCGGCCACGCAGCCGCTCCGCGAAAATCCGTCGCACCGTCGGCGCGGTCGCCGGATCCTCGTCGTACCGCTGGAGCCGCCGGCCCCACTTCGCGTGCATCGGGTTCGGATGAGGGCCGGCGTCTACGAGCCGGTACCCGTACAACGGACGGCCACCAAGGAACCGGCCCTCATCCCGGATCTGCGCCCGCATCGCCGCCAGGGCCCGCGAACGCGCCCGCAACACCTCCCGCTTCGACTGCGCACCGAGCAGCATCAGCAACGCCCGATGCGCCGGCTCAGCAGGATCGACCGGGCCGTGCGCCTCCGGCAGCCACAACTGCACGCCATACGCCTCGAATAGCGGCAGCAACGACAGCACCTGATCGCCGTAGAACGCCCGCTCATACTCCCCCACCACAACCGCGTCGAAGTCGCGGTCCGGGTCGGCGATCGCCGCGAGGAGCAACGCCGCCTGCGGCCGGTCCCGCCACGGCAGCCGTCGACTCCGGTCGGCATCGAAGTAGTCGGCCACAATCCGGCCGTGACCGTCAACAAGGTCCTCCGCGACATCCCGCTGCCACCGCCGCGACGAATGCCGCTCCTGAAAGTCGGCCGTGGAAACCCGACCGTAGAACGCAAACCGCAACACGCCGGCCTCGTCAGGCCGTCGGCGACGCGATCTCTTCCCCGGCCGGGACTGACTCACCCAGTGGGTCAACAGGTCGGACTCGCTGCGCACTGCAGGGTCGGCCATCGGCCGCTCCGATCGACGGGCAAAGATACTGCACAACCGATTCAGACCCGATCGGCGCACAGCATGACGCACAGGTAGTGCGAGCGCCCGGACTGTCACCCGTTGGGCTGAACTGTGGCTGGTGCATTGCATACTTCGACACCAGACTCCGGCATACATGCCGACGGCTCGTCGATTCCGCGCTCCGACCGCGGCACGCTGCACATCGAGGGCGACCGGTGGCGCTTCGTCGGGCTGGAGATCGTCAACGGGCAGTACGGCATCTTCAGCGCCGATACCAGCAACGGGCGCCACGAGCGGCTGATCACCCGCGACAACTACGAGTCCGGCCTGCACCTGCAGGGCGCATCGTGGAACAACCAGATCATCAACCTCGACAGCTACGGCAACCACGACCCGCGCAAGAACGGCGAGAGCGCGGACGGCCTGGCAAATAGGGAGAGCTCCGGTACCGGCAACGTCGTGCGCGGTACCCGGCTGTGGCGCAACGCCGACGACGGCTTCGACAACTGGCTGTTCCTGCGGCCGATCCTCATCGAGGACTCGATCGCGTACGACAACGGCTACAACTACTGGAACCTGCCCGACTACGCCAGCGACGGCGACGGCTTCAAGCTCGGCGGCGGCGACGACCTGCGCCGGCCGTCAACCACGTCATCCGCAACTGCATGGCCTGGAACAACTCCGCTGGCGGCGTCGTCGACGACGGCAACACCGGCGCGCTGGTCTTCGACCACGGCAACGCCTGGACAACGGCAAGGACGGGTTCAACGTCTCCCAGTCAGCCTCGACGCTGACGAACACCCTCGCGGTTGCCAACACCACCAACGTGTCTCTGGGCTCGTCGGGCGGCTCCGGCAACTCGTGGAACCTCGACAGCACCTGGAGTCTGATCAGCAGCACCGACCCGTCGGCGATCACCGGACCACGGGCTGCGGACGGCACGATCCGCACCTCGACGTTCCTGCGGCCGGCCAACAGGGCGGACGTGGACGCACGGATCTGGCGCCCGCCCTGCCGTCCACATAGGACACCACGTCGAGCGGTCCGTTGCATCCAGCCATGTCCACTGGGCCGCTGCGCTCGCCGGGCGGCCCATCGCGGGTGGCCGTCAGGGCTCGCAGTTGTCCTGCTTCTCCTTGAAGATCTCGAAGCCACGCTCCGCCTCGTCCAGCGGCAGGATGTGGGTGATGATCCGGGTCGGATCGATCTCCCCGCGCTCGATGCGCTGCAGCAGCGGCTTCATGTAGCGCTGCACGTGGCACTGCCCGGTACGCAAGGTCAGCGACCGGTTCATCCAGGCGCCCGCGGGGAACTTGTCCAGCAGACCGCCGTACACGCCGATCACCGAGACCACGCCACCGCTGCGGCACGACAGGATCGCCTGGCGCAGCGCGTGCGGGCGCTCGGTCTCGGACCGCACCGCCTGCTTGACCCGGTCGTACGCGGCGATGTGCGCGCTGCCGTGGGTGGCTTCCAGACCGACCGCGTCGATGCACTTGTCCGGTCCCTGCCCACCGGTCAGTTCCAGCAGCCGGGAGCGCACGTCGACCTCCTCGAAGTTCACCGGCGTGTGGCCCGCCCGTTCGGCTATCTGCAGCCGGTACGGTTCCTTGTCGATGGCGATCACCTTCGCGGCGCCGAGCACCCGGGCACTGTCCATGGCGAACTGGCCGACCGGGCCGGCGCCCCACACCGCCACCACGTCGCTGGGCTGGATGTCGCACATCTCGGCACCCATGTAGCCGGTGGGCAGGATGTCGGACAGGAACAGCACCTGCTCGTCGGTCAGGCCGGACTCGACCTTCAGCGGGTTCACGTCCGCGAACGGCACCCGCGCGTACTGCGCCTGACCGCCCGCGAAGCCGCCGGTCAGATGCGAATAGCCGAAGATCCCGGCGACCGGGTGGCCGAACATCTTCTCCGCGATGCCCGCGTTGGGGTTGGAGTTCTCGCAGCACGAGTACAGCTCGGCGGCGCAAGCGGCGCACGCGCCGCACGCGATCGGGAACGGCACGACCACCCGGTCGCCGACCCGCAGCTTGTCCGCGGACACCCCCGATCCGACCTCGACCACCTCCCCCATGAACTCGTGACCCATGACATCGCCGTCCTGCATCGTGGGCACATACCCGTCGACCAGGTGCAGGTCCGAGCCGCAGATCGCGGTGGAAGTGATCCGCACGATGGCGTCGCGGCTGTTGAGAATCCTCGGGTCCGGCACGTCACGGACCTCGACCTTGTTGCGCCCCGCCCAGGTGTTCGCCCTCACTCGTCCGCTCCCTTCGCGAGCTCGGCGTCCGACAGCGGCTGCGCCGGGCGCTGCGGGAAATCCTTGCGTGCCCGCTTGCCCCACGGAGCGCCGTCTTACCGGACCACCTCGCCGGTCTCCAGCACCTGCTTGAGCCGGCGCAGGTCGTCGTCGAGCTGCTGATGCGGCTCCTCGCCGAAGTACTTCGCGACCGCCTTGCCGACCGCGCCGCCCGGAATGTCGTACGTCAGCACGACGTACACCTCCGTGCTCAACCCATCGGGCGCCGGCACGAACCGCACCGCACCGGCGTTGGGCACGTCGGCGTCCTCGGCCGAGCGCCACGCGATCCTCACGCTGGGCGAGTCGTCGACGATCTCCTCTGCGTGTGCCCGCACCGCCACGCGCGAAGCCCATCGCCGTTGCCCGCACCGGCCGGCGCCCACCGCGCCGCCCACGAACCGGGGGCGCGGCGCGATCCCGCTGCCAGTACCCACCTCGGTGTCACCGAACCAAACGCGTTCGTCCGCTTCACTCGCCGGAGGTCAGGTTCTCGACGTGACGCCGAGCAACGCTTGGCCGGCACGATCAGGAGCCGCCGGCTCCCAGCCGGGTCGGTTGCACAAACGCCGGTACCGGCACGCAGCGATTCACTCGACGTCTGTACTGAAGATCTCGGCCCTGGTCCGGAGCCGAGGAAGACATCCACGAGGGGAAGCAGCAATGAAGGCAGTGGTGTACGAGGGGCCACGGCAGGTCAGGGTCAAGGATGTGCCGGACGCGCGGATCGAGCGCCCGACCGACGTCCTGGTTCGCATCACATCGGCGAGCATCTGCGGCTCGGACCTGCACATGTACGAGGGCCGAACCGACTTTGAGCAGGCGCACGAGCCCGACGGCGAGGAGCAGGCCAACCTGACTATGAACCGGTTGGTCGCCTCGGTACGCTTCACCGGGAAGATCCGCAACGTCGGCGTCTTCGTGCCGCAGGACCCCGGCGTCAACGACAAGCTGGCGAAGCAGGGCAAGCTCACCTTCGACCACGGCATGTTCTGGTTCAAGGGCCAGCACATCGGCAGCGGACAGGCCCCGGTCAAGAAGTACAACCGGCAGCTGCGCGACCTCATCGCCGCGGGCAAGGCCGAGCCGTCCTTCAGCGTCAGCCACGAGCTGCCCCTCGACCGCGCGCCGGAGGCCTACGAGCACTTCGACAAGCGGGACGAGGGCTGGACAAAGATCGTCCTGCACCCGGCGATGGCGAGGGCGGGTGCGTGACATGGCCGGAGTGCTGAACGGACGCCGCGTCGCCATCCTCGCGGCCGACGGGGTGGAGCGGGTCGAGCTGGAGCGGCCGCGGCAGGCGCTGGAGGACGCCGGCGCCCAAACCGCCGTCGTCTCCATCGCCACCGGCGAGATCCGGGCGCGCGACCACGACCTCGACGACGCCGGCACCTTCGCGGTCGACCAACTGGTCGGCACGGCGTCGGTCGACGGCTACGAGGCACTGCTCCTGCCGGGCGGGACAGTGAACCCGGACAAGTTGCGGATGGAACCCGCTGCGGTGCGATTCGTCCGCGACTTCGTCCAGTCGGGCAAGCCCGTCGCTTCCATCTGCCATGGCCCGTGGAACTTCGTCGAGGCCGACGTCGCGCGGGGTCGCCGGCTGACCTCGTGGCCGAGCGTGCGCACCGACCTGCGCAACGCCGGGGCGGAGGTGGTCGACGAGCAAGTCGTCACCGACGGCAACATCACCACCAGCCGGTCGCCCGACGACCTGCCCGCCTTCTGCGAGCGCATCGTGCAGGAGTTCGCCAAAGCGCCGACATCCGGCGACGCTGCAGGCCGGACATGAGGCTGATGGTGTCGCTTCGGACCGCCGAGTGGCCGAGTCCGCCGCTCGCGGACGCTCAGGCCGTAACCCGCCCTCCCGATCGACGCTCCCCTGCCGCAGGCCAAGAACGTGGGAGGACAACGGCCGACGGTTCATCCTTGTCGGCGGTCCACGATCATCATCTTTGGTCGCGGTCGTCGGCGGGTTTCGCCCGCTGGTCCTCCGCGGCGACCGGCTCCGCGGGCCGAGCCCGGCGTGCCGCCCACACCTCGCGAACGATGATCTGCAGCATTGCCGCGAGCGGGATCGCCAGCAGTGCGCCGACGATGCCGCCGAGCTCTGTCGCGACCAGGATGCTCACCAGGACCGTCAACGGGTCGAGTTGCACCGTGCGCGACATGATCACCGGCTGCAGGAGGTGGTTCTCCACCTGCTGGTAGATGACGAAGAAGACGACGACGACGATGCCCGCGGTGAGGGAGTGGAAGAATCCTGCGGCAGCCGCCACGGCAGCGCCGAGCGTGGCGCCAACGAGCGGTATGAGGTCGGCGATCGCCACGAACAGTGCGATCAGCGCCGCGAACGGCAGGTGCAGCACCAGCAGCACCACGTACGTGAGCACCCCGCAGATCACGCTGATGAGCAAATTTCCGCTGATGTAGCCGGTGATCGTGCGCGCGCAGTCGCTCCCGACACGGCGGATGCGCTCGGCGCGGCGGGGCTCGAAGAGGCGGAGCACACCATCGGCAAGGCGTGGGCCCCGCAGCACCATCAGGTAGGCGAGCACGAAAATCGTCACGATGCCGACGACGGCGGTCGCCGCGCTGCGCACGAACGCCAGCGCCGGCGCGCCCAGGCCTCTGAGGTAGGCGTCGATCTGGTCGCTGTGCCGCTCCGCGTACTGGCGTAGACGGAAGCGGTCGGCCAGGCCGCCGAGCGGCCCGCGACCGGCACGGGTGTCACGGATGAGGGCAGGAAGCTCGTCGACGAACTGGACGGCTTCCTTGACCAGCGGCACCACGAACAGCACCGTGACCCCGGCGAGAGCAACGAACACCAGCAGGAAGACGATGAGCGTCGCGAGCCACCGCTTACATCTGACGCGCCGCTCGGCCCAGCTCACCGCCGGGTTGAGCGCCGTCGCGAAGAACGCGGCGATGACGATCCAGGCGAGGACGCGCCTGGTCTCATAGAGCAGGAGCAGGCCGAGCAGGGTCAGCAGCACCAGACCGATGACGGTGAGTGTGACGCGTGCAGGGGATCGCCCGCTCTGCTTGATCACCCTCCGACACTCCCCGCCGGTGAGCGGACGAAACCCGATGCCCAGCCAGGCCGGGAGACAGCGACGCCGCGGGAGTCGGTGAACTGGCGTCTTCCCGGACGGCACGCCGGCAACCCAACCGACTCCGGTGCTGGCCCGGCGGTTGCCGCGACGTCACCGGGGATGTGGTGAACCCGGAGGTTGTGTGCGACGTCCCGGCGTTCGGCCGCGCGGTGTGCCCACCATGATGCAGCCGAACGGCAGCGGGATCATCTTGAAGCTGAGCCCGTCGTCGTAGGGCCACTCCTCCTCGACGACGGGCTCCCGATTGATCGCCCGCTTCAAAGGTGGTGGAAGCGGCTGGTCAGGGGCGGGCAGCATCGGGACCGGCGCTACGCGGCCCCGGACCGCGGTGGCCGCGGCTGACCGGCGTGTCATCACCGCCCCGCAGGCCGCGCACTCCCAGCCGCCCTGGTTCACCGCCTCGCACACACTGCACCGCGAGGGCGTGTTCATGGTGTCCGTCGCTCGTTGAGCTTGCCGAGCAACTTGCCCAGGAGTGTGCGGCCCCGACCGCCTGTGCCCTCGGAAGTGCGGTCCGAAGTCGTCGGGGCACCGACCACCCGAAAATACTCAAGCAGCCGGTACCCGTTGAGTACGTCACCGGCCCGGAACACGTCGCTGCGAGTCACCCGTCCCCCTCCCCGCCCAGATAGCGCTCATACTCGGGTTTGTAGGCCGCCCACAGCGACATCTGCAGCTCTGCATGGCGGCGATGCGCCTCGGCGACCGCCCGTTCCGCGCGGCCCACCTCGGACTCGAGCTCGTCGAGCGGACGACGCAGCCCTGCTCGATCTCCGCTCACGGGCCTGCCGGAGCGACCCGAGGACCGGTTGCGAACACTGAACGCGGCCATGCGCTACGGCCAGGGAGCCCTCGTCGGTGTGTTGCGTAGCGTCGTGGCGCAAGCGGGGCTGCGTGGTCCCGTCGCGTCGACGATGTTCACCGCAGTACGCCTGACCAACGACCAGATCCTGGAGAACGCCACCGGCGTGGGCGCGCCGCCGCAGTCGTGGCCCCGCCGCGAGCTCGCCATCGATGTGCTCCACAAGTGCATCTACGGCTTCACGACCGGCGCTGTGGCGGATGGGCTCGCCTCACGGGACGGTCCGGGACCGGGGCAACGCCACGCTGCACTGCGTCGACAACCCACGTGAGCGGCTCGCTGTCTCCTCGATCGGCTGGGACCGCTGGGCGCCGATCAGTCTGGCCGCGATCGGGGCTCATCGTGTCGGGGCGGTACTGGCCCGGCGTCGGGCCCACGAGCAGTTCGGTGCGGCCCATACGGCGGCGGCAGCGGCGTGGCGCCGGGCGATGTTCTGCACGCAGTGCGCCGCATCGTGGGTACCGGGCGATCGGCTCATGATCGGGCACGACCGTGTGCTCGGTCGTGTGCTTCTCCACCGGGCCAAGGCCGATCTGGCGCAAGCACAGGACTGAACGCAGCCGCGTGAGGAGATGCGACGTCGACGCTGACGGTACGACTGCCGCCGAGGGCCGCTCCCGCATGCCGTCGTCAAACAACGGCCATCGACGCCGAGTCGTGTCACGGCGCCTCGGCACCCCTGCTGCTCAGCGCGGTCCGAATCGTCCGCGCCGACAACTCCGCCTTCTTCAGGAAATCCACGGCGGGACTGTCGCGGACGAGCGCGAGCAGGTCCTCCCGGGCACGCGTGGACATCAGGATAACGTCGACCGGGCTACCGTGCATCCGCGTGACCGCATCGATGCGCTGGGCCAACGTCACACCGCATTCCGTACCCAAGAAAACGTCCACAAGGACAACATCCGGACGGACCGCGTCCAGTTCGGCCATCGCCTGCACGCTGTCGCACGCCAAACCAACGACATCGATACCCTGACTGGTCAGCATCCGCTCGGCGGCCACCAGAAAGCTGGCTGAGTCGTCAACGATGAGACACCGCACGCCCATACCCCCAGGCAGAGATTCTCTCCTGACCGTAACGCGGACGCGACAGCCGGTGCGTCGTTCCCGTGGGCAGCTGCGGCGTCGCGGCGCGGTGCTGTCGACGCTTTGGGCTACCGCTATGCCCGTCGTGCTCATGCCGCTGCTCCCGCAGCCTCGCCCTGCGCGTGTAATCAACCTCTTGCCTCCGGCGGAACCTCTGATTCCGGAGATCGCTCCGCTCCCAGCACGACGTGCAGGGCGGTCCTCGCCGGCGGCGAACTGCCGTACCTCGGTGCGCTCCGTGGACATAGCAGAGCAATGCCGTCAGTGCCGACCTGTTCCACGTACTGCCGCACCGCCGCCGCACCGGTCAGCTGCCGCTCATGCCGCGCCGACCGGCCATAGCGATCGGCCCACTCCGACGGCATCACACCAGCCAGCCACACCTCATCCAGCTTCGCCAACGCCTCCAGCGCGGCCCGCATCGTCTCCGCCACCAACTCCACCCGGCTCAGCCGAGTGACCGAGACCGCGGCGCTGGCCTAGGTGAGGCGGGCCGGCCTCAACGGAGGCACTCGCACTGACGGCTCAGCAGCGACGAACGGGCCGAGCAAGTCTGTGAGCTCACCGGACCCGGTTCCGATGACGGGTTTCCGGCCAGGATCCGCTTCATCGTGCGCCGCGAGACGCCGCATCCCGGCGCGCAACTGTCCCTGTTCGACACCGTCGAAGGCATGCGTCACCAGGTGACAGCCACCGACACCCAGCCCGGGTTCAGTCCAGTTCCTCGAAGCCCGCCACCGTGGCCACGCCCGCGTCGAGGACCGCATTCGCTGCGGCAAAGACACCGGCTCCGGGCGGTTCCCGTCCCGCGCCTTGGCCATCGACGCCGCCTGGCTCCAACTCGCTCACCGGCATCGACCTGCTCGCCTGGACCCAGATGCTGCTGCTGGCCGGCAACCTCGCCGCCGCCCAACCCAAAAGCTGCGCCACCGGTCCTCGCTGAGGTTGCTGAGGCGCCACCGGTGCTGGCCGCCCTCGGTGGAGCACGGGTTCCGCCTCATCGAGCGGACCCACCTGCGCGCCGGCGCCCGCCGCTAGGTGAGCTGCCCCGCCGGTTCGCCCGCCCGGCCAGTTCAACGCCCACTGGCCGGGTACTGCGTGGCCATGAAGGCTGTCGTGTACGAGGGACCGCGTAACGTCGCGGTCAAGGACGTACCGGACCCGCGCATCGAGCACCCGCAAGATGTCTTGGTCCGGATCACCACCACCAACATCTGCGGCTCCGACTTGCACATGTACGACGGCCGCACAGACATGGAGACCGGCCGGATCCTCGGCCACGAGAACCTCGGCGAGGTGGTCGAGGCAGGCAAGGGCGTCGACAAGGTCCGCGTCGGCGACATGGTATGCCTGCCGTTCAACATTTCCTGCGGGTATTGCGCGAACTGCGAGCGCGGCCTCACCGCCTTCTGCCTGCAGACGAATCCGGACCCGAACATGGTCGGCGCCGCGTACGGCTTCGCCGGCATGGGCCCGTACGAGGGAGGCCAGGCCGAGATGCTGCGGGTGCCCTTCGGTGACTTCAACTGCCTCGTGCTGCCGGAGAACGCTCGCGACCGGGATCGGCAGCGCGACTACGTGATGCTGGCCGACATCTTCCCGACCGGCTGGCACGCGACGCAGCTCGCCTGCGTGCAGCCCGGCGACTCCGTGGTGATCTACGGCGCCGGGCCGGTGGGTCAGATGGCCGCGCTCTCGGCGACGATCAAGAACGCCGCCAAGATCATGGTGGTCGATTACCACCAGGACCGCCTGGAACTCGCCGCGAAGATCGGTGCGATTCCGATCGACGCCTCCAAGGAGTCCGTGGCGGACCGGGTGATGGAGGAGACGAACGGCCTCGGCGCGGACCGGGGCTGCGAGTGCGTCGGCTACCAGGCCCACGACGCGTCCGGGCGGGAGCATCCGGAGATGACAGTGAACTCACTCGTGCAGACCGTCAAGTTCGCCGGCACGATCGGCGTCGTCGGCGTCTTCACACCCAAGGACCCGGGCAGCCCGGATCGGCTGTACGAGGAAGGGAAGGTCGCCTTCGACTGCGGCAGGTTCTGGACCAAGGGCCAGACGATGGCCACCGGGCAATGCAACGTCAAGGATTACAACCGGGCGCTGCTCAACCTTATCGTGGAGGATAAAGCGCGGCCGTCGTACGTCGTGTCGCACGAACTGCCGCTGAACCGAGCCCCGGAGGGCTACGAGCACTTCGACAAGCGTGAGCGCGGCTGGACCAAGGTGATCATGCACCCGGACCTCTGACGCGGAGGATTCCCGCCCAGTCCGGCGTGAAGCCTCGCGTGGTCGACGAGATCGGCGGTGACGACCGCCGTACATCACAGCGGTGTCGATGAGAGTCATCTCCAGGTCTAGGCCCAGCCGCGCCGCGGTGAGTTCCTCGTCGCGGCGCATCGGATCCTCACCGAGGCCCCAGGTCCCCCGCCCCAGCACGGGAATCTGTTCGCCGGCCGGCAGTTCCACCCTCCGCATGCTCAACGTCTTCATCGCAGCGCACTACGTCAGCCTTGGGCGGGCAAACCCCGGGCTGGTTCGGGCGGTGCTAGCGGGGTAGCAGTTGTGATTCCCCAAACCGTTGCGCGAGGGAGTAACCCATGTCCACGCCCTCGGCTGTCCGGCACAGCCCGATAGCCACCGTCAACCCCTACAACAACCAGCTCGTCCGCGAGTTCCCGCCGATGAGCCCGGAGGCCGTCGACAACGCGGCGCAGCAGGCGCAGCACGCATTCCAGTCCTGGCGCCGGGTCGGCGTCAACGAACGGGCCGCGCTGGTCGGCCGGGCCGCGCGGCTGCTCCGCGAGCGCGGCGAGGAACTGGCCCAGTTGGTGACGCTGGAGATGGGCAAGCTCATCGGGCACAGCCGCGCCGAGATGGACCTGTCCGCGAGGATCCTGCAGTACTGCGCCGACGAGGGGCCCGGGCTGCTCGCCGACGAGCCGTTGGAGCTCGACGGCGGGTCGGCCGCCGTCGTCAACGATCCCTTGGGCGTGATCGTGGGCGCCCAGCCGTGGAACTTCCCGGTGTACCAGGTGGTCCGGTTCGCCGGACCGAATCTGGTGCTGGGCAACACGATCCTGCTCAAGCACGCGAGCAACACCCCGCAGTCGGCGCTCGCCATGGAGCGGCTGTTCGCCGACGCGGGGATACCGCAGGGGGTGTACACCAACCTGCTGATCACCGGCTCCGAGGTCGATCGCGTCGTGGAACTCGACGTCGTGCGCGGCGCGTCGCTGACCGGCAGCGAGCGCGGCGGCGCCAGCGTCGGGGCCGCGGCCGGGCGCAGCATGAAGAAGAGCGTCCTGGAACTGGGCGGCAGCGATCCGTTCATCGTTCTCGAAGGCGACAACTTCGACCACACCGTCGATGCGGCCATGGCGGGGCGCATGCACAACATGGGGCAGAGCTGCGTGAGTGCGAAGCGGATGATCGTGACGTCCGGCACCTTCGACCGGTTCGTGACCGCGCTTGCCCAGCGTATGCGCGCGCTGCGGCCCGGTGATCCTGCCGACGAGGCCACCACGCTGGCGCCGCTGTCCTCGGAGCGGGCCGCCGAGAAGCTGTTGGACCAGGTCCGTGATGCCCTCGACAAGGGCGCCACCGCGGTCGTCGGCGGCGGGCGGGTCGATCGCCCCGGCGCATTCGTGCAACCCACGGTCCTCGTCGGCGTGACCCCGAAGATGCGCGCCTTCCACGAGGAGTTGTTCGGTCCGGTCGCCGTCGTGTATCGGGCGCGCAGCGACGACGAGGCGGTCGCGCTCGCCAACGACTCGCCCTACGGCCTCGGCGGTGCCGTGTTCGGCAGCGATCTGGCGCAGGCCCGGACGGTCGCACGCCGGGTCGAGAGCGGGATGGTGTGGATCAACCACCCGACGTCGTCCGAGCCGAACCTTCCCTTCGGCGGCATCAAGCTGTCCGGGTACGGACGGGAGCTGTCCTCGATCGGCTTCAAGGAGTTCGCCAACCGGAAGCTGGTCGTGACCATGCCCGCGGACACGCCCATCACCGACGCTCTCGGCTGACGGGCTCGGCCCGGAGCTGCTGATCCATTGCTCGTCGGAACCATGACGCGCGCAGGTGCTCCACCTGGCGCACCGCGCCCGTGGATGTCCAACGCACCATCCATGAAGCGTTCCTCAATCTCGCCACTGCATCATCACGTACCGGCACGTCGCCCGACTTTGTTAGAAACTCTGATACTGGCGGAATGCCTGCCACCACGACCGTGTGCAGATACGAGGTTTCGACGAGCGTGCCGTCGAGATCGAAGAGCACTCCGCTGGTCGTGGTGCCGGGCTACCCGCGCGGGCGGTGGTCAGGTCGGCCGGCGAGGTTCATCCGGCCCGGGGGAAACACATCGTCGTGCACCGGCTCAGGGTCGAAGGTGATGCAGCCACCGAAGCCCTTGCGGGAGCGGTCGGCTCCTACTCACGAAGGGAATCGATCCACCATGACGATCGCACCGTTCACCTCCAGACGGCGTCGCAGCGGTCAGCCGGCCGGAGCACCGGCGTACCGGTGGGATCCGCGCCGGGAACTGGATGACATCAACAGCCGGTTCGGGCAGCTGATGCAGGCGGTCCTCGGCGATCCCACCGCGCTGGCCCCGGCCGCCGCGTGGTCGCCGCTGTCGCCGCCGATCGACGTCGAAGAGACTGAGGACGCCTACGTCATCGACGTCGATCTGCCGAACGTGGACCCGTCTGAGGTCAACCTCGAGATGCGGGGCGAGGAGTTGCGCATCTCCGGTTCTTTCCAGGACCGCGAACGCGGCGGCGTGGTGCGCCGCCAGAACCGCCAGACCGGCGAGTTCGAATACATCGTCGACCTGCCCAGCGACATTGACGCCAGCCGGGTGGAGGCGACGTACAAAAACGGCGTGCTGACCGTCAGCGTCGGCAAGTCGCGCGACGTGCAGCCGCGCCGGATCGAGATCCAGGGCCAGCAGGGCAAGCAGGGCCGCGCGGGCGAGGCGGGCCAGGCGGGAACGACCGGCCAGGGGGGCCAGAGCGGGCAGGGCGACCGGCGTTGACCTGACCGGCCAGACAGACGCGGGCAGGACGGTGACACGGATGGCTATGAAGAGCTACTTCGTCCGGTCCGGCAGAGCCTCGGCGACGAGGAGACCGCACTGCGGGCGGTCCGCGCCACCCTCGAGACTCTGGCTGAGCGGATCGGCAAGGACGAGGCGCTGCATCTGGTCCCCGCCCTGCCGCTCGAGGTAGCGCCGTGGCTGTTCACCGCCAGCCCGGCGCAACGGTTCGATGCCGCCGACTTCGTGAGCCGGTGGCTCACCGGGAGGACGCGCCGATCGAGGCGGCGCAGCGGCATGCGGCGGGGGTGATGACAGCGCTGGGCCAGGAGCTGGACGACGACACCTACCGGCACCTCACGGCACGGCTCCCCCGCACATTCGCGCCCCTGCTGCCGAAGGGGACATTCGCCGGCGGTGTCCCAGCGGACAGCTTCGTGCGCAAGGTCGCGGACCGCGCCGGGCTCGACCCGGCGCAGGCGCAGCGCGTGGGGGAGGTCGTCCTGGAGATCCTGCCCGGCGGATCGGGCGGCGAGGCCGAGGACCTGATGACGTTCCTGCCGGTACAGCTGCATCCGGCGCTGCGGCGCGGCCAGGAGGCACCCGATCCGGACCTGGCTCCGGAGGAGTTCATCGTTGAGGTCATCCGGCGCACCGGGCTCCCCCCGGACCGCGTGATCCGGTACATCCGGGCCGTGCTGTCGACGGTGCGCGACGTCGTGGACGACGAGGAGTTCTTCGACGTGCAGGTGCAGCTGTGGAGGACCGCCGCGTCAGGCTGCGGGTCACCGAAGCCGCCCGACGGCACCTCGCGGCCGAGGGCTTCGACCCGGTGTTCGGCGCTCGGCCACTGCGCCGTTATCTGCAGCGGCAGATCGAGACGCCGATTGCCCGCATCCTTCTGCGGGGCGAGATCCGGGACGAGGCGTCCAGGTCGACCTCGGCCGGGCCGGTCTCCAGATCGACTGGGCCGGCGCACCAGCCGACGTCGGCGCCGCGCCGTCCTAGGCGCGAGCCAGACCGCTCGCTCGCCCCGACCTTGATGGGTCGGGGTGAGTGGCTTCTGGTGCTGAGCGGCGCGTACGTATCAAGGGGCGACGACGATGCGGTTCTCGACGGTGGTCACGCCGGGCGCGGACCAGGCCACCCGTTCCGCCTCGCGCCGCTCCGCCCACGACCGGACCCGGCCGGTGAGCACGACCTTGTCGTTGCGCACATCGACGTTCAGGTGCTCGGCGTCGGTTTCGGCACTGCGCACGAGTGCCTCCTCGATCCGTCTGCGCAGGTCTTTCGGCGACAGCTGCACCCGCGGACGCACCGAAAGCAGATTGGTCACCCCACGCACACCAGGCAGCTTGTCCACGGCGCGTTGCGCGGCCCTGCGCTCATGCTCCCACTCGACCTCGCCGCGCAGCGTGACCCAGCCTTTCGTTACCGTCACCTCGACTTGCTCGATTGGGACGAACGCGTCCCATTCCAACGCGCGGACGGCTGCCGCGGCGATCTCCGAGTCCGGCAGCTGCGCCGCGACCGGCAACCGAACCTCGATGTCGTTGGCGACTGCCTTCACCCCACGTATCCGGTGCGCCGCACGCTCGGCGGCCCACTTCTTCGGGTAGTTGTCGACCCATCCGGCCAACGTCACCACGCCGTTGTGTACCCCGACCGCTATGGCATTGGGCTGCAGGCGGGAATCCCACCGTAGTTCCTCGATCACGTCCCGCTCGATGTCGGCGTCGGCGCGAGTGAAGGTTGCGGTGCTCATGGCTGCTCCTTCCGTCGGGCCACATTCAACCGTTCGTCTACGCGACTGACGCGAAACCACCTGGTGGGAGTGACGTGCTCCTCGACCTGCAATGGGGTTGACGAGGAGGTCCGGGGAGCTATCCGAGGGGGGCTGCGGCGTCGTCGGCGACGCGGCCGGTGCTTTGGAGGTACTTCCACACCAGCTGCACTGCTGTGGCACCTTCGCCCACGGCCGAGGTGACCCGCTTGATCGACCCACTGCGCACGTCGCCGGCGGCGAACACGCCGGGCAGGTTGGTCTGCAGCAGAGGCCGTCGCTGCGGGCCCGGCTCGTCGCTGTCCGGGCCGGTGAGGATGAAGCCGTCCTCGTCGGTGGTGACCTGACCGGTCAGCCAATCGGTGCACGGCTGCGCGCCGATGAAGACGAACAGCGCACGGGCGGGAATCTCGCGGCGCTGCCCGGTGCGCTCGTCCTCGACCACGAGCCGTTCGAGTGTGTCGCCGCCCCGCAGCTCGCGTACCTCGGTGCGGAGGTGGGTCTCAACGTCCGATGTCGTCTCGATCCGATCAACCAGGTAGCGCGACATGGTCTCGCCGAGGTCCTTGCAGCGGGCCAGCAGGTGCACGACCCGCGTGTATTTCGACAGGAACAGCGCTGCCTGGCCCGCCGAGTTGCCACCGCCCACGACCGCGACCGGGTCGTCGCGGCAGAACAGTGCCTCCGACAGGGTCGCCGCGTAGTACACGCTGGCCGCTTCGAACTCTTCGAACCGCGGAACGTTGAGCTTGCGGTACCGGGCGCCGGTCGCGATCAGGACGGTCCGGGCTGTGACCTCACCGCCGTTGTCGAGCTCGATGACGTAGTTGCCACCCCGTTCCTGCAGCCCGCACGCTCGAGTCGGCACAGTGAACGTGGCTCCGAACTTCTCCGCCTGCACGACCGCCCGCTCGGCCAGTTCCCCGCCGGAGATCCCGGCAGGGAAGCCGGGATAGTTCTCGATCTGTGACGATCGGCCGGCCTGACCGCCGGTGGCGAACTCGTCGAGGGCGACCGTCACCAGCCCCTCCGAGGCGCCGTAGACGGCGGCGGCGAGGCCTGCCGGGCCCGCCCCGACGATGGCGAGGTCGCACACCGTGACGCCAGGTCGGGGTGCGGGCAGGCCCACCGCCTGTGCCAGCTCCGTGTTGCTCGGGTTCCGCAACACCTGCCCGGCCGGGCAGATCACCACCGGAGTCTGTTCCGGTCGCACGTGCAGTTCGCGCAGCAGCGTCTCGGCGTCCTGATCCTTCTCCAGGTCGACCCATTGGTAGGGAATGCGGTTGCGAGCGGCGAACTCGCGCAGCCGCCGGTTGTCCGGCGAGAAGCAGGATCCGATGATCCGAAGCCCGGCACTGCGGCCGATGAGCAGGGAGCGGCGGCTCAGGTACGCCTTCAGGATCAGGTCACCCAGGGTGGAATCCCGCGCGACAACGGCCTTGAGACGGTCGACCGGCACCTTGAGGACCTCGCCCGGCTCGCGCACCTGCGATGTGAAGAAGGCGGCCTGGCCGGTGATCAGGCTCAGCTCCCCCAGAAACCGCTTGGGGCCGTGCACGCTGATGACACGTTCGTCGCCGCCGAACCCGTCGACACTGGCTACCTTGCCGGCAAGCACCACGAAGAAGTCGTAGTTCTCCTCACCCTCCCGGATGAGTACCTCGGCGGTCTGTGTGCGGTGGCGCTGGCCCTCGGTGGCGAGGGCCTGAATTTGGGCGTCCTCCAAGCGTGGGTAGGCCCCGTAGCGGTCCGGCGTCTCGAGGAGCACGTTCACATCCACCCCCTCAGGGGATACGATCTACCCGAAGCGTCGCCGAATAACCCCTCGTTCCGATATGTCGGGATCAGACAGGGCTCGAAGCGCTCAGCGGCCTGAGCGTTGCCTGCGGTGTTCGGGTACCGGGGTGAGGTGTTCGACGAACCGTTCCCGGGCGAGTTGGGCCACCTGCTCCCCCGTGCCTGGTTCCTCGGACAGGTGCGTGGCATTCGGGACGATCTCCAGGCGTGCCTCGCCGCCGAGTTTCTTCATGGCCTAGCGGTTGAGTTCGATGACGCGGGATCCCGTTCGCCGACGTACCAGTCGCTAATGGCCCGGCACGCCGAGCTTGCACACCAGGAAGATGTCGAGCGGTGCAACCAGGCCCATCGCGACCTCGTACGCCACCGGCACCCCGCCTCGGGGTAGCCCGAGCACCACGACGTCAGCATGACCCCGGTACGGCCAGGACCCGACCGGCATCCCGGCGGTTACGGAACAGCCGGTCCGACATCGCTCAGCCCACCCTCAACGCGTCCAGCATGCCGTGCAGGTGGGCGGCGGCCGTCTCGATCTTGAAGTACTTGCGCTGCGCTGCGCGGACCTCCGCGGACAGCACGCCGCAGCGATGCACCCGGACGAAGTCGCCGTATGGGAACTTGTAGTGAGCCTTGGTGTCGTCGGGCTCTTCATCGTCGACGCCGAGATGCCATCGCCCGTACTCGCCATAGCCGTGCTGCTCGATGGATTCGTTCTCCTGCCGCGTCGAGGGCTGGTGCTCACTCCACTCGTCGCGGTCGTCAAGCACGTACTGCCCGTCTTCGACGAGCTTCCGCGCGTGCTGATACCCGCGTTCGTTCAGCTTGACTGCCACCCGAATCACCATCCTGCTCTGCGCTCCACATTGGTGGGCCAGCCGAAACCTCGGCGGCCTTCCGACCGCAGCCCATCCGACGCCCACGGTCAATGCGCGCTCAACCGTCCGACGCCTAACTGGTGCCACTACCCGCGTTGGCCACGTTCACGCCAACCAGCACAGAAGACACGGGGGCAGTCTAGGTAGCAGAGGGAACGTGGGATGCGGTTGTGACGACGCGGTTGCGCGTGGCCACGACGGTCTTTGCGCCCCGACCTTCGCCTCGGTGACGATGCGCATGTCAGCCGTCCTGACCGATGACTCGCGGAGGCCTACTTCACTGGCCTATCTGGAGAACCGGCACGTCACACGGCGTCTGGGCACACCGCGCCTATCGTCAACTCACGCAAGACTCCGGCGATCACGCCGCAGGAGGCGGCTGGTCAGTCGCGGCCGTCGGGCGGGACGGCCGCCTGTTCAACGCTGCCGTCGTCGACGACGCGCCGCCCCGAACCCGACGACGACGTGGACGACGAGGTCGTCTCCTTCCTGCGGGCAGGCGACCGTGTGACCGCAGGAAGGATCTGATCCGCGGCATCTACCGCACCATGTTCGAAACCGGCGACCACGACGTCCGCCGACCGGGACGGCGCCGCCGAACGGCTCGTTGGCGAAGCGGTCTTCGGCCGCCGCGACGAGGTGTTCCTGGTGACGAAGGTCCTGCCGGAGAACGCCCGACCGGGCGGGCGCGATTGAGTCCTGCGACCGCAGCCTGCACCGGCTGCGGACCGATCACATCGACCTGTACCTGCTGCACTGGCCCGGCCCGGTGCCCGCCGACGAGACCGTCGAGGCGTTCACGCTGCTGCAACAACAGGGCAAGATCCGGCATCACCACGATCCCGAAGGCGGCCCACCCGGAGCACACCGCGGAGAACCATGCCGCGCTGGACGTGCGACTCACTGCCGAGGACTTCGCCGACCTGGACCGCGCGTTTCCGCCGCCCGTCGGCCCCACTCCCCTCGAGACGCTCTGACCTCGATCACCTCACCGGGATGTTCATGACCGAGCACCTGGCCGGTCTCCGTGTGCCCAAGAGCTGTGACCGTAGGGCCGGGCGTACGCGTGACCGGGCGGAACGGGTCGCCGCCCCCGGGATCTGACGTTGGCGCACACCGTGCATAACCGCCACGGCTGCGGGCAGATCCCGCGGATGAGCGGGGAGATCGTCGTCTGCTCACACTGCGGGCGCAGGAACCGCGTTCCCGGGGCGGCCTCCGGCGTCCCACGGTGCGGCAATTGCCATCAGCCCCTGCCGTGGATCGCCGACGCGACCGACACCACGTTCGCCGCAGTGGCTGAGCAGTCGGCCCTTCCCGTGGTGGTCGACCTGTGGGCGACCTGGTGCGGACCCTGCCGCGTGGTAACTCCCGCCCTGGAGCAGGTCGCACGGGAGCTCGCCGGCGACGTGAAGCTCGTCAAGGTCGACGTGGACGCTGCTCCGACGCTGTCCCGACGCTTCGACGTGAAGGCGGTGCCGACACTGCTGATCATGCACGACGGCAAGGTCCTCGCGCGCAAGTCGGGTGCCGCGCCAGCGTCTGCGTTGCGGCGATGGGCCGACACGACCCTGGCGGGCATCCGCTGATCACCCCGGCGGTGCGACGACGCGAAGCTGACCCAGTGATCATCGAGCCCGGACCGCGACGGCCGCGACGACGACGGGAGCCGCGCCGCGCGCGGATGTGGGCGCCGCCGGTCTGTATGACAGCCCGAGGGCGCTGCGCGACGCGATCGACGTGGCGCTGAAGCGAGAGTGCAGAAGCGGACAGGAGGTCAGGGCATGTCGTCACGCCCCGAGCATGACCGGGAGGCCCCGCGGCCGGAGCTCTCGCTCAACCTCGCCACATTCGTCACCACCTGGATGGAGCCTGAGGCCACTCGGCTGGCGACCGAAAGCCTCACCAAGAACATGATCGACCGGGACGAGTACCCGCGCACCGCCGACCTCGAGATCCGTTGCCTGCGGATGCTGGCTGGGCTCTGGCACGCCCCCGACGCCGGGCAGGCGCCAGGCTGCTCGACGTCCGGTTCGAGCGAGGCGTGCATGCTCGGTGGGCTGGCCTTCAAGCGCCGCTGGCAGCACGCGCGCCAGGCGGCGGGACTGCCGACCGAGCGGCCGAACATCGTCATGGGGATCAACACCCGGGTCTGCTGGCAGAAGTTTGCCAACTACTGGGATGTGGAAGCTCGGCTGGTACCGATGGAGGGGGATCGGTTCCATCTGTCGGGGCCCGCGACCGTGGAGCGCTGCGACGAGAACACGATCGGCGTGGTGGCCATCCTGGGTTCCACGTTCGACGGCAGCTACGAGCCGGTCGCGGACATCTGCGCCGCCTTGGACGAATTGCACGGGCGCACCGGATGGGACATCCCAGTGCATGTCGACGCGGCGTCCGACGGGATGGTCGCGCCGTTCTGCGACCCGGACCTGGACTGGGATTTCCGGCTGCCCAGGGTCGCCTCGATCAACGTGTCCGGGCACAAGTACGGCCTCGTCTACCCGGGCCTCGGCTGGGTGGTCTGGCGCGCCGCCGCCGCGCTGGCGGAGGATCTGGTGTTCCGGGTCAACTACCTGGGTGGCGAGATGCCGACGTTCGCGTGCATCGGCCTGACCTGCGGCGGCATCAGCGCCGCCGAGCTGCTCGAGGCGGGCGCAGTCCGCGTGTACGACCATCCGCGGGCCCTGCTCGAATCAAGCGACGCTGCCCTCAGCCGCTGAGGTACGACGGCGCATGCGCGGCTCGATTGCGGGTAGCTGCCGACGACTCACAGAAGAGGAGGTACCGGGATGCCGGTGCTGGCCATCGAGCGATTCGAACGCTTCTTCCGGGCGGCGGCGAGCCTGGACGTGGACAAGAACGACCTCAAACGCTACAGCGACTTTGTCGACCAGAAGGTCTACGACCTGCTCCTGATCGCACAGGCCACGGCGAAGGCGAACGGTCGCGACGTCATCGCGCCGCACGACCTGCCGGTAACGAAGGGCCTACAGGAACGCATCCACGAGTTCCGGAACCTCGACGAAAAGATTGAGCTGCGCCCCATCCTGGACGCGCTCACCCCAAGGCCGCCGCTGGACCTCGCGCTGGGCGACGAGACCGAGCGCCGGCTGCCGGGCATCGTCGGTGGCCTGAGCGTCGCGCTCGCGCGGACATTCAAGATCATGGACCCGGAGCTGAAGAACCCGCAGACCGCACATTGGGAGGGAGCACTCCGGATCTTCAACCTTCTGCTGTGATCGAAGGCACCAGCACATGATGACGCGGCACGCGGCGGTCATCGACGCGGTGGCGAACGAGCGCTGGTCAATGGACGGAGCGCGCCGGCCACGAAGGCGTGAACCGCGGGCCGAGCACGCGGGCGCCGCGAGCTGTGACCCGTCTCCGGGGACCGCCGTCGGCGATGAGGACGATGGCGTTGCTCGGCGCTCTCGCTCGAGCAACTCGACGATGGTGTCATCGCCGGGCAGCGACGCCCCGCACGCTGGCAACGACGGTCGCGTCGCCTTGAGCCACACGGTCGCGCGCCACCAGACCGTCGCCTGTTACGAACTGCAGGCGATGACCTTGCCGGCGTGTCGTCCAGTAGCCAGTCCGCGGCGGCGGTGTCGGTCGGGCAGAGCGGGCGGTGGGACACGGAGCCGCCGGCGCCGAGCCATCGCCGCTCGGCCTGCCTGCCGTTGTTCAGCAGTCGGTTCCCGGCCAGCGCGCTTCGGTGACGGCGGAGCCGATCATGATGCCGTCGAGCGAGTTGTCCGAGAACCGGCAGCGGCCGTTGTGGTTCACGCGGTTGCCGATGAACGTGTACCGGCCGGGCATGTAGCCGATCGCGATCGCGCCCCCTCCCACCAGCTGCTGGACAAGCCGCGCGACCACCCGTGGCGGATGGCCGCCGGAGCCTGGGCCCTCAGATTCTTCGCGGTGCTGCTCGTCGCCGCCGCCGACGACATCATCGCCCGGCTGCTCGCCGTGCCGGTGACCGGGCTGGTCCACCGGCTCCAGGTGCTGGCGGCGACGCTGCCGTTCGCCGTGGCGGCGGTCACCGTGTTCGTCGCGCGGGCCCTGCGCGCCAGCAGCGCCGCACACGTCAGTGAACTCACCGCGCGGGACATGAAGGCCGCCGCCACCGGTGCTCACCCCGCGGCGATCGAGCCGGAAGGGCGGGACGAGCTGGCGCGGATGTGGCGCAACCCGGACGACACCTGGCGCTGGCAGCGGTCCGGACTCGACCAGCGCGGCGAATGTGAAACTCTGATGAGCAACGAGGTCTTCGAAACTCGTGACGCCGCGCTCGAAGCGGCCGGCACCGCCTACCCCGGAGTCCTCGTCCGCCAGGGACGAGGCACCCGAAGGGCTGGTCCTGCCACACCCGTGGCACCCACCCGGGCCGCTCACCCGGATCGGGGGCGGTCGTCGCCTGGCCGGTGCTGGTGGTGCTCAGCCGCCGAGGCCGTTGCGCCGACCCGCCCGCACCCCGGCATGCAGTCCGCGAAGGGCAACATCGCAGCTGGCCCGGTACTCGCCGTTGTCGACCGTGTCCGCGATGCGGTGCGCCGGGCGGCCGAAGGCAAGCATTAGCCGCCGCGGCCGCCGGCGTGCGCTGCCACGACCTGTCGGACGAGGGCATCGGCGTGAGCTGCCGGAAGCGGTGGTGTTAGAAAGCCTTGGAGCACGTAGCGGTGTGGCCAACGTGGCCTGGAATCGGGTCGAGCGCGAATTGACCTCCTCATCGTGCACCGGCGGGTGAGTATTCCCGAATCGGTCGAGGTACCGCTTCGCCACCACGTGACCGCGCCGCACGTCAGGTTTGTTCGGCACGAGATCGGCTAGGAATCCGTAACCCAAAAGTTGAGGGAGGGTGTGATGAGTCGCCCAGACGCGGAAGGCTTCAGCCCGTACAACCGCTCCCAGCGAGACAGAGGCGGCGGAGCCCCGACGGCAGTCAAAGAACGCCCCGGCGTCGCCGCCCTGCGAGAGCGGTACGATGAGGTCGCCGAGGCGCCGACGTCGCAGTCGGTCGATGGCCTGATGTTCCTGTCCGGAGTATTCCTCGCGATCTCACCGTGGGTCGTCGGCTTTCGACCCGCCGAGCGCGACCTGGCCATCAACAACTTGATCATTGGGGCCGTCGTCGTGTTGCTCGCAGTGGGCTATGCGACGGTCTACGGCCGCACGCACGGCCTGTCGTGGGTACCGGTGATCCTGGGAGTATGGACCATCGTGGCACCCTGGGTCATCCAGGGTAGCGACGTCGCCGGCGGCACGGTGCTCACCAACGTCATCACCGGTGCCTTGATCACGCTGTGCGGCCTCGGGGCGATGCGGATGCGGCATGAGGTCACCGCGCGCACGTTGCGGTAGCCATCGGGTCCTGGTGTCCGGACAGGGACGCTTGAGCGTGGTACCGGTCACCGCACCGCAGCACTGGCACAACGGTCAAAGCTCGGTCGCTGCCCGTTTGGGCGGCGACCGGGACTCAAGTGGTCAAGCTGTCGCCTCCGCTGCTGAGCTTGCTTGCGGTGTGGCAGGCCACGGTCCGGTGTCAGCGGGCCCGCAGTGATGGTAGCGGTGTGCTAAAGCGCCGTGCACGCATACACCAGCCCAGGGCCCACCAATCCGGGATACGGGTTTGTGCGGTGCCCAGCCGGGTCCGTCAACGCGGTTCGGCAACGGCGAGCGCGGGAGGTGCCATGGACCTGACAGTGACGCTGTCGGCCCGGGGCGACGCCAGCCTGCTGGAACTCGCCGGCGTGCTCGACTACGCCACCGTGCCGTACCTACGGCAACTGGTGTTCGACCGCTTCGACGCCGGCTCCCGACGAATCGTGCTCGACGCGTCCCGGCTGGAGCTCATGGACGCGTCGTCGATCAGCGTCCTGCTGTACCTGCAGCGCCGCGCCGGGCGGCTCGACGGTGACATCCAGCTGGCCCACGCCAGCGGCATCGTCCTCACGGCGGTGGAGATCGCCGATGCCGCCGAGCGCCTACACGCCTATGACGAGGTGGACTGGCCGATCACCGAACGGCAACGCCACCCGGTCGACCTGGACAAGCTGCACATCCGTGACCGGTACTGGCCACCTGAGGTCACCGACCTCCTCGGCCGGCTGCACCATCTCCAACCGGGTGACCCGCACCGGCAGCGGCTGCGCAACGACGTCATCGAGGCCTGCCTGCCCACCGCACGCCGGCTCGCCCGCCGCTACAGCACGAACGGCGAGTCGCTGGCCGATCTGCTCCAAGCCGCCGCCCTGGGCCTGATCAAGGCCGTCGACAGGTTCGACCCGACCCGGGGCATCGAGTTCGGCGCCTTCGCCACCCCAACCATCACCGGAGAACTCAAGCGGCACTTCCGCGACCACACCAATACGGTACGGCTACCCCGCCGACTGCAGGAACTGCGCCTGCAGATCAGCCACACCCGCAGCGACCTCCAACAACAGCTACACCACCCACCGAACAGCGCCGAACTCGCCGCGCACCTGCACACCGACGAGCACGACGTGATCGAGGCCCTCGACCCGGCCGGCCTGCACCGGCCGATATCGCTGGACACCCCCACGCCCACCACGAACGTGAACGCCACGATCGCCGACACCATCGGCGCCGAGCCACCCGAATACGCCCAGGTCGAGATGCGCGAATCGCTACGGACCCTCCTACCCCGCCTGCCCGAACGCGAACAGCACATCGTCGCACTGCGCTTCTACGGCAACCTCACCCAAACCCAGATCGCCGCCGAGATCGGCATCTCCCAAATGCACGTCTCCCGCCTACTCACCCACGCGCTGCAGTTCCTTCACCGCCACCTCACCGCACCCGACTCTTGAGCAGCTCGCACCCGGTCCTGCGTGCCGCACCTGGGCCTGTGGCATCGACCTGGAGCACCTGCCCGGCGGCGGCTACACCACCGTCGCCGGGCTGATCCTCGCAGGACTCGGGCACCTGCCCATCTGGCGCGGAGAAACCGTCACCGTGCAGGAGTGGGCGTTCGCGGTCGCGCAGTTCCTGGCCCGTCACCGGCGTGACGCTCGCCCGGGCCCAGCCGGCAGCCAGCCGAACCGGGGTCAGTGCGCGCTACGCCGGCCGTAGAAGCCGGCGACCGCCCACACGCCGAGCGCGGCGAGCACCACCTGGGTGAGCAGTTCCAGCCAGTCGATGCCGGGCGTGTTCGCGTAGCCCAGGGCGCCCGCGATCGCGGTGCCGATGAACGCCGCGATGATGCCGATGACGATGGTGAGCCAGATCGGGATGTGCTGCCTGCCGGGTACGACCAGGCGCCCCAGCACGCCGATGATCAGGCCGACGACCAGCGCGGAGATGATGCCACCGATGGCCATGTCACGCCTCCAGGTCTCGGGGAATGTTCTTGTACGCCTGGATTCCCGAACCGGATCGACGGCAAACCACCACCCCACGCCGTGGCACAGGTCACCTGGCGGCGACCGTCGCCAAACGCGGGTGACCACGAGCGCTCCCCGGCCCGGGGTTTGCCCGCGGCGGGGGCCGGCTCGAACGCTGAGCCATGGAGAACGCGGTGCTGCCGGATCAATGCGCAGCGTTCGACGCCCGGGTTGTCGTGCCAGTAGTCGCCATCGGGTGCGGTGTCGAAGCGTGCCGCGCGCCTACTCCCGGCCGGCAACGGAATCCGGTCTGCCGAGCATGACGGCGACGTGCGCTGATCGGCCCCATGTCCGTCAGCCGCTGGTGGTCACCGCGGCTAGCTCGGCCAGCACCCCCGGTACGCCGCCGCCTTTGGCAAACGCGCGACGCTGCCGAGCCGCGCCGTTGCCGTGCCGGCGCAGCCGCACCAGGCCCGCCGTGACGTCGTCCCGGTCGCCGTGCTGGTCGAGCGCTTCGCCTACGGTCGCCACCAGTTCGTCCACCAGTTCCCAGGCCGGGCGGGCGGCGCGGCGGCGCAGGTCGATCAGGGTGCCGTCGAGGCCGGCGTGGGCCGCGTTCCAGTGGGCGGCGCGCAGCAGGTGGTCCGGCACCCCCGGGGCCGGACGGGCAGCGGCGATGCCGGCGACGGCGGTCGCCACGAGCGCCCGGACGAGGCCGGCGACCAAGACGGCGTCTTCGGTGGTCGGGCACACGTCGCCGACACGCACCTCCACCGTCGGGTACCGCAACGACGGGCGCGCCCACCACAGCACCATGGAGGCGTCGAGCATCACGCCGGTCGCGACCAGCTCCTCGACGGTGCGCTCGTAGTCCTCGGCCGACTCGAGGTACGGCGACGGACCAAGGCTCGGCCAGCGTTCCAGCGCGATGCCGCGCCAGCTGGCGTGGCCGGTGTCGGCGCCGGCGTGGAAGGGCGAGTTTGCGGTGAGCGCCTGCACGACCGGCAGCCAGGGGCGGATCGCGTTGCACACCTGGATGGCCAGCTCCCGGTCCGGCACGCCGACGTGTATGTGGCAGCCGCAGAGTGCCGGGTCGTGGGCGATCGGACCGTAGTGACGCGAGATCGCGTGGAACCGGGGCGTGTCGACGACGCTGGTGTCCGCCTCGCCCAGCGGGGTGGCGGCCACCGCCACCAGGCGGGCGCCGACCGCGGCGGCCGCGTCCGCGGCGGCGGACCGGTTCTCCAGCAGGTGCCGGCGCAACTGCCGCAGGCCGGTGCAGACCGGGCTGACCATCTCCATCATGCTGCGGCGGAACTCGATCCGGCTACGCTCGCGCACGGCCGGCGGCAGCGCGTCGCGGGCCGCCTCGCACAGTGGCGCGTTGTGCCAGGAGACCGGGTCCAGCAGCAGGAACTCCTCCTCCACGCCGACGGTGACGGTCTGCCCAGCGACGGTGGCGGCAACCTCGGCCGGGCTCAATGCGGTGAGCGCCATCAGCGGTCCTCCCGTGTACGGGTCGCGGTGAGCACGGCGAGCGCGATCCGCTCGGCGTGGGCGTAGGCGGGGCCGTCCAGGTTCTCGCTGTACACGTCGGGGTCGACCTCGCGGTAGGTCCAGCGCAGGCCGGTGCCGGCCAGCCGGTCCGCGGCGGCCGCCAGTAGTGGGTCGCGGCCGCCGGTGATGCCGGTGCCGCTGAACAGCACCAGGGAGCCGCCCGGTGCGAGCCGGTGCACGGCCGTGCCGATGACGGCCATGGGCACGTCGTGCCCGTGCGGGCCGCCGCCGTCGCGGTAGGCCCGGCACTCGGGGTCGATCATGAACGGCGGGTTGGCGACGATGAGGTCGAAGTTGCCGGCCACGTCGCCGAGCAGGTCGCTGCGGCGGGCCTCGACGTTTGTGGTGCCGGCCAGCGCGGCGTTGAGCCGGGCGTAGCGCACCGCGGTGGGGTTGACGTCGACGGCAAGGACGTCGGACCGCGCAACGCGCTTGGCCACGGCCACGGCGACCGCTCCGCTGCCGGAGCCGACGTCGGCGACCCGCCCCGGCGCGACCGTCCGCCCGGCCAGGTGCGCGAGCGCGGCGTCGACGGTGCGGTGGGTGTCCGGACCGAAGAACACCGCGTCGGGTGCGTCCGGCGGGAACGCCGAGTGCACGAACAGCTCATTGTCGTAGCTGGAGACGCGGATCATGCTGCGCCAGACGTCGCCGTCGCGCCGCAGCGCGCCCGCAGCGTCGAGCAGCGCCACGACCTCGCCGGACACCGCGTCGGGGCGGAACGGCCGGCTCCAGCCCAGTACGTCGGTCAGGCTGTGGCCGAATGTGTTGCCGGGCCGGCGGTTGACCCGCTCATGCGTGGCAGGCGTGACAGTGGTGAACCGGTAGCCGGCCACCTTGAGCGCCGCGCCGAGCCGGAGCAGCGCGGCGTCCGGCCGCGGCAGGGCGTCGATGCTTGAGCCCACGTCGTGCAATTCCCCGGAAACCTCACGCTTAACCGAGGCTCGGGCGGGAACCTGCTCACCCATGCAGCTACCCCACCCTCGGGGACCGCTCTCGACAGCGCTCCTGCACGCCCTGGCCGGCGCCCCGCGCGAGCTACCGGGCAGCCCTGCCGCAGCGGGCACTGCCGCCGGGGACCCGCTCGCCGACGAGGACCTGCAGCTGACCCTGCACGTCTGCTACGAGCTGCACTACCAGGGCTTCGAGGACGTCGACGAGGGCTGGGAGTGGCATCCGTCGCTGCTGGCCCTGCGTCAGGCGGCCGAGCGCCATTTCGAGGCTGCGCTGCGCCGGCTGGTACCGCTCCCAGCCTCGGTCCACCCGGGGGAGGTGCCACGCGTGCTCACCGCGCTGGTCGAGGCCGACGACGGGCCGCAGCTGTCGAAGTACCTCGCCGCCCGCGCCACGATCGAACAGTTCCGCGAGTTCGTCATGCATCGATCGATCTATCACCTGCGGGAGGCGGATCCGCACACCTGGGCCGTCCCGCGGCTGGCCGGGCGGGCCAAGGCCGCCCTGGTGGAGATCCAGGCCGACGAGTACGGCGGGGGCCGCCCCGAGCGCATGCACGCCGAACTGTTCCGGACCACGATGCGTGAGCTCGGCCTGGACACCGCCTACGGCGCGCACCTCGACACGATCCCGGCGGTCACGCTGGCCACCAACAACCTCATGTCGCTGTTCGGGCTGCACCGCCGACTCCTCGGGGCGATCCTGGGCCACCTCGCGGTCTTCGAGATGACCTCCTCGCTGCCCAACCGGCACTACGGCAACGGCCTGCGCCGACTCGGCTTCGCACCCGAAGCGACGCGGTTCTACGACGAGCACGTCCAGGCCGATGCCGTACACGAGCAGATCGCCGCACACGACCTGTGCGGCGCCTTCTGCGCCGCGCTCCCGCCGCAGCGCCGCGCGAAGCAGACCTCGCTGATACAGTTCGGTGCCGCCTGCACGCTGGCTCTCGACGGGCGCTTCGCCGGGCACCTGCTGCGGCGGTGGGCCGCTGGTGACAGCTCACTGCGAGATCAGCCACGCCCCAGCGCGCGGCTGGTGGCCGGGGCACTGGGCGCCTGAAAACCGACCGCCTTATGCGTACCGTCGCAGAACGGCTTGATCGCCGAGCGCCCGCAGCGGCACAGCGCGACGGTGCGCCGTCCCGGGTCGATGACCTCGCCGTCCTGCGTGAGCAGCGTAAACGAGCCACGCACCAGCAGCGGGCCATCCTCGCAAGCGGTAACGGAGGCAGCGGCATCTTCCATACCCGCTGCAGTGCCCACACCCGGCCACCGACAAACGGTGTCGCCGCTGATGTGGCAAGCCGGTAAGCGGTTCGAGGGTGATGTCAGCGGCTCAGCCCTGCCACGAGGTTGATGGTGAGCGCGACGATGACGGTGCCGAACAGGTAGGACAGAAGGGCCTGGCGCAGCACAGCGGAGCGGAACGCCGCGGTGCGCAGTTCCGTGTCAGAGACCTGGAACGTCATCCCGACGGTGAACGAGAGGTAGGCGAAGTCGCTGAACTGCGGCAAACTGTCCGGGTCGCGGTCGTGGAAGTTCACGCCACCGTCGCGGCCCGCGTAGTACAGCCGCCGTCTGCAGCGCCTCCGTCCGAGCGGCTCGGTCGGGCCTGATACTGCCACGGCCCAATAGTGCAACGGCGTGTAATCGCTGCGTGGATGATCGCTCGTTGGCGTTGCACTTCGTCGTGGTCGCTTGGAGATGCCCAAACCGGGCATGCCACCCAAAGAGTTCGGCATGGCATGTCGTTGCCGCGGTAGCCGCCGGGGAACGCACGCGACGGCAAGCACGGGGCCGGTCGCCGTCGTCCGCCGGGTCGTACTGCCGCTGTACAGGCATGGACCCGCTGGAGGCGGGTAGAGCCGGGGCATGAAGACGATGACGAAGAGCAACGTCATGGAGGAGCGGGACACAGTCCTGCGATCGATGCACGACACTGGCCTGGCGGCGTGGTTCGGCGGGTCGTTGATGGGCGCGGTAGGTCTCAACGGAGCGGCGGGGAAGGTCGGCAATCCGCGTGAACGGCTCGTTGTCTCGTCCATCGGCTGGGACCGCTGGGCGCCAATCAACATGGCCGCGATCGGCGCCCACCTTCTCGGCGCGATCGGCATCCTGGCGTCCGAGCGGTGGCGTGTCGTCGGTCAGCGAGGGGTCGGCACGATGAGTATGGTGAAGACCGCACTGACCGCGGCGGCACTTGGTGCGACCGCGTACAGCCGTAAGCTGGGCAAGGATCTCGAGGACGCCGGCGAGGTACCGGTCGAGGGAGTGACCGAACCGACCGCCGAAACTCCTCCCACCGTTCGGGCGGTACAGCGGCGCCAGCGTGTCGTCCAGTGGTCTGTTCCGGTGCTGACCGGCGCACTGATCGCTGTATCCGCGCTGGCCGGCGAGCAGCAGAAGCCCAGTTCGGTGCTGCGGGGCGTCGGCGCGCGGCTGCGCGGCATACTCGGCCTTGCACGATGATCCTCAACCCCGACAGCCACCGGTCTCGGACGCCTACCAGTGCATAGGCTGCGGGCAGTTCTCCTGGCCTCAACTTCGGTCGGAGGTGACCTTCCGCTCACCGCCTCCTCGGCGGCGAGCGTGGCCAGTTCTTGCTCGACATTGTGCGGAACTGACCGGCGTTCGGCCAGCGCCACCTCGCCGGGGCCATCGGCTTGCCGCAGCAGCCACACCGCAACAGTGTTTGTTTGACCTGCCGGCCGGTGCGGAACAGGTCGGGTTGTGAACGCAACACCGGCCGTCCACCGATGGTGGTGCCCACTCTGCGCGGCACTTGTGCATCCGTCATGGCTCGGCCACGCCGGGACCATCGCCTACCACCCGTACGGTGCGCCGCCGTTCGTGGCCCGGCACGCGCTCGTGCCAGTCGCCGCCGCCACACCCTCGGCGCCGAACGCGGTCAACTCGGCCGCCGCCTGACCGCGCCGACCGACGCCCGAAGCGACCTGGCCTCCCGATGGCAGAACCACTGCCCGGATGAGGTCAGGCTGATTGCCTCGCGCTGATGCAGCTCAGCTCGATGACCTTCTCCTCGCTGCCGGGCACCTGGCCCTCGTCGTACGCCCGAGAAACCTTCGTCCTGATCGACTTGTTCGATGTGGTTCGTCCCGGCCGGCGCGAGTTGGCTCTGGATCACCAGCCAAAGCCAGTGTGCGCCTGCCCGGCTCGCAGCGGTGGCGCCGCGCACGTGCCGCGTGTCCGCTGTCTGACGACCGTTGGGCGGTCGCCGGCCGATGCCGAGACGCTGCCGTCCGCGGGCAGGCCAATTCAGCAAACGCGGTACTCGAACACCGGTATAGCCCGAACGACTCGATCGGGCTATACCGGCTCACTGCGATGCTGCGCGACTGGAGGCGCCGGCCGGTGGTGTGTCCGTCATGGCGTTCCTCGCAGTGGCGCTCGTTGTAGCACCGAACCGATTCGCCAACGTATTCTCCACCGGCGCCGTCGACGGCGCTGGACAGCCTGGTCAGTTTCCCGTTCACGGGTGCTGACCGACGTCCCCGGGATCGGCTCGGCATCATCATCGGTGCGGCGACCTTCACCATCTACCGCCTCGCCATGCACCGCTGATCGGACGTTGCGCCGCCCGGGCGCTGCGCGCTCACGGTTACCTCATCGGCCCGAAACCGTGGCGCTGGCGGCGACGAATGATCCGCTCGCACTGGCGCCGGACGATGTGCCAGGGATCGGGACCGTCCCTGGCCCGACAGCTCGGTCGCCGCGATCACTCACCCCTCGCCGGCCCGCTTGCGCCAGTCGCGCATCACGTCGCGGACCTTGTCGAACACCGCAACCGGCGGTCCGACGAACAGGTTGACAATGGCCGACTCTCCGGCGGCGGGGTGGGGACGCGTCGGCGCCAGCGCCTGCGCTGCCTCAAACGCACTGGCCATCCGTCGTAGCCGTTGCGCGTCGGCGTGCTGGCGAAGCTGCGCGAATTCCTTGCGTTCCTCCTGGGCCGCGTGGGCCGAGACCGACTCGTGGAGCACGCCGAGGTGCCGGTCGAACTCCGGATGTTCCACGCCGATGTCGTAGAGGTCGGACAGTGCCTGTTTGGCATCAGACTCTTCGTGGAGCCGCTCGTCGATGATCTGGTCGCCGTTGGGAATGATGCTGCGTGCGGCTGGATGCACGATCTGCTCCTCCGCGCCCTCGTGGATGGCCAGCAGCCGGACGAGGTCGTGGAACAGCTCTTCCTTCTGTCGGCCCCGGGCGGCCGCTACCTGTGCGAAGAGTTGTTTGATCTCACTGTGCTGGTTGAGCAGGATGTCCACGACGTCCTGCTGCTGGGTCTGTGTCTGCTTACCGATGGCCTGGCTGACGTCGTTCTGTGAGTTGAACCGTTCGCCGGGCATGGCTTGCAGGGTCTGGACCACGTCGCTGCCGGCACCGTGCTCGCGGGCGTGTTCGACGAGGTGCTGCTTGTCCGTCGGGTAGTCCATGTCGCCGAGGTACCGCTGCACCTGCGTTGGCGTAACAGTCATGTTGGAACGCCTACCCACTGCCGCGTCGGCCAACCCGGCGTGCGGAGCGCGTACTTCATGACCGGCGTCGCCGCCCTGCACGGCCGTTCGGCAGTCCCGCCTGCAAGGAAAGGATGATGGGTGCCAACTCGTCGCCGGAATCCAGAGCGCACGTCGGTGTCCGATACTGGGGTGGAACCTCACGCCGCCATCGAGTGCCACCGGGGAAGCGACAGCCGGTGCTCGCGGTCATCGGCGTCTCCATCGTCGCGCGGTCATGAGCGTAGCGGCCGGCGGATCACCGGCTCCGTTTGCTCGTAGCGCTGTCCTCTCTCGACACCGGGCCGAACGGCGGCCGCGGATCCGTTTCGTGGCCGCTGCGCCGGGTAGGCGCGCCGGTTCGAAGCAATGCCGTAGTACCCCCACGGATGATGCGGGCGACGGGTTCAGGATCGCCGATGGCTGTGGTGTGTCCGGGTGCCGGATGGGGGCGTGCCCGCTGGATCCGGGGCGGAGGGAGGGATCATGAACTGCAGAACGCAGGTGTTGCTCACCGCCGGGGTGGGCTATCTGCTGGGGCGCCAGCACAAACTGCGTTGGGGGCTCGTGCTGGGCGCGGCGGCGGTCGCGGTCGCGGTCGCCGGACGGGTCAGCGGGTCGGGCGGCATCCTGCAGCGGGGGGTGCGGGCCCTGAGTGAATCCAAGGAGCTGGGCAGGCTCGCCGAACTCGGTGCTCCGCTGGTGTCGGCGAGCAAGGACGCGGCCAGAGCCGCCGTTACCGGTCAGATCGAATCGGTCACGGGCCGGCTTCGCGAGCGTGCAGATCTTTTGCGTCAGCCCGTCGGCGGACGGCGGGCTCGCGAGGCGGAGCCGGAAGAGGAAGAGGAGGAAGAGGAGAGGGCCCGGCCGCGGCGCCGTCCTCCCGCGGAGCGCGCGGAGTACGAGGAAGAGGAGCGGTCCCGGCGCCGGCCCCGAGCCGCGCGGCCTGCCGAGGAGGAGGAAGATGAGTACGACGAGCCGGACGACGAGGAGCGCGAGGCGCCGTCGGGCGTCGCCCGTTCGCGTCCCGAGGCCGGCCGGCCGCCTGTGCGACGGCGGGGCAGGTGATCTGCCATGGCGTCGAAAGCGAACGGACGCGCGGGGACGGGACTCGGGCACAAGGTCACCGAGCTGCTGCTGGACGAGCTGCGCAATCTCGCCGCGGCCGCCGGCGAGCGCGCGCTGGCCGCGGTCGGCGACAAGGTCGGCTCGGTCACCGAGCGCCTGACGGAGTACGCCCAGGGCAGCGGCAACACGGGCCTGGTGGCGGCCGTGACCGGCGCGAAGAAGATGGCCGAGGGGCGTTCCCCGTCCTCGGCGATGGTCAGCGGCGGACTGGCCGGCATCAAGGAGAAGATCAAGGGACTCTTCGGCCGCGGCAAGGGCAAGGGCGCGGACAAGAACTTCAACCGCAAGGTCACCAACATCGTCGAGACGATCGACGTCGGTGTTCCGCTGCGGGTCGCGTACAACCAGTGGACGCAGTTCCAGGACCTGCCGTCCTTCATGAAGAAGCTCGAGAACGTCAAGAAGGAGTCCGACGAGAAGAGCAACTGGAAGGCGCAGGTCTGGTGGTCGCACCGCGACTGGGAGGCGACGATCGTCCAGCAGATACCGGACAACTGCATCGTGTGGCGGTCCAAGGCGGCGAAGGGGCGCGTCGACGGCACGGTGACGTTCCACGACCTGGCGCCCAACCTGACTCGCATCCTGCTCGTGCTGGAGTACCACCCGCAGGGCCTGTTCGAGCAGACTGGGAACCTGTGGCGGGCCCAGGGCCGCCGCGCGCGGCTGGAGTTCAAGCACTTCCGGCGGCACGTCATGACGCGCACGATCCTCAACCCGGACGAGGTCGAGGGCTGGCGCGGCGAGATCCGCGACGGCGAGGTCGTCAAGGACCACGAAACGGCACTTCAGGAAGAACAGGAGCAGCAAGAGAAGGAGAAACAGCGCGCGGAACGCGGCGAAGAGGAGCCCTATGAGGAGGCTCCTGAGGAAGCTGGCGAGAAACCGGGCGAGGAGAAGCCTGAGGAAGAGCCTGACGAAGAACCGGAGCAGGAGCCGCCGTCGCGAAGGCGGCAGACGGCGGCCAGGACGAGCCCCGTCAGCAGCAATGAAACACCATGACCACGGGCTGTGCCGTCGCGTTAGCGAGCGGCGCAGCTGCTGGCGATGGCGGTCTTCAGCTCGCGCAACGATCCGGGATCGGTTCGCCCACGCCGGCCATTCCAGCCGAGCCACGATTGGTTATCGCCACGACCGTCGCCGCAATCGCCGAGGCCCCAACCGGACAAGGCCTGGGCCTCCAACGCAATCGGACTCGGGCCACAGCGACGCGGACCAAGCGGCAGCCGGCGCTGGCTCGTGCGGATCGCCGCGGGCACGTCCGCGCTGCGTTTCGGGGGTTTACCAAACCGAGTACGCAGCGGCCAAGGCCGAAACTCGGCCTTGGCCGCGGCTGTTGCGGGTTCAGCCGATGCCGGCGCGCTCGGCGGTGAGCCTGCCAAGCAGTTCGTGGGCGCGCACGGCGCGGTCGGCGTCTTCGCGCCGGACCTGTTCGATGAACGCTTGGACGTCGTCGTAGCCCTGGGCGTCGGCAGCGTACTTGGCGCACACCTGGCTGCCTTTGAGGGCGTGGTACTGGATACTGACGAGGTCGTAGACGATGTCGTCGGCAGGGGTGTGAGACTCGGCCATTGCACTACTCCTTGTCGTCTTTGCCGTCGCTGGTTACCTGACGCCTACCCGCAGGTCGCCGACGAACCCGTCGGCAGACGCCAGGGCAGCGTGTACGGCGACCTCGAGCAATGCGATCTACCTGTCGCGGCGCGGAATGTCGCCACGCCACGCGCCGGTGGCGTTGCCGCGTTGCTCGATGAATTCCTTGAAGCGCCGGGTATCCGCTTTCACCTGGAGCTCGTCGACGCCGACAGCGCTGCCGGCCTTCTCGGCGATGCCTTCTGGCTGCCAGTCCAACTGGACGGTGACGCGGGTGTCCCGCTCTCCGAGTGGCTGGAAGCTGACCACACCGGCATGTCGGGTGTCGCCACCGACGCTCGACCACGCGATCCGCTGATCAGGTTGCTGTTCGGTGATCTCGGCATCGAACTCGCGGCGCACGCCGCCGATCTTGGTCACCCAGTGTGTGCGTCGGTCGTCGACCTGCCTGATCGACTCGACGCCGCTCATGAACTGCGGGAACGACTCGAACTGCGAAACTGCCCGGCAGTGCAGTCGATTAACGCGGCACCGTCGCTGGTATCCGGACCGCACACGCTTACCGTTGTGCTCAGCCGTACCCCCTTGTTTGCGCTGGCCGATGAGTTCGGCGCGCTCACCCACGATCGGAGACCCACCAGCCGCGGAACCCGATGCTGCGCCAGGCGCCAACCGGATAACCCCATGGTGTGGATCATCGCCTCGCTACCAGTAGTGCCGCCGACCGGCGACCGGCCGTCCGATCGCACCGAGGAGGAACAGCACCGCGCCGATCACGAGGAGGATCACGCCGATGGTCGTCAGGATCGTGATGTGCAGGAACAAGCCGAGCAGGAGCAGGATGACGCCAAGGATGAACATGGAAGCCCCCAGAGCGAATCGGCAAGCTTGTTGGGTTCCCGGTATGCGCCGTAGTAATCCGGCACGGACAACTCGTTTCGGCAATCCCGGTCTGGGCATCCCGGATACGAACGGTGTCGGTGCCATCCCGCATCGGCTAACCCATCTTCCTGCAGGAGGCGCGATGAGCTCCGAGGACAAGGTCCGGCACAAGGCCGAAGAGGCCAAGGGCACTGCCAAGGCGAAGTACGGCGACGTCACTGATGATGAACGCCTACAGGCCGAGGGCCAGGCGGAGCAGGACACCGCGAAAGCAAAGCAGGCCGGGGACAAGGTCAAGGACGCGGCCCGCAAGGTCAAGGACGCGCTGAGCTGACCCAGCACGGTCACGAGTGAACGATGTGCGGCGCGGCGTGCCAGGCACGCCGCGCCGTCCGCTTGAAACCGGCCGCATGACGGCTTCAACGACGTCGGTCCGTACGTGGGCGGCCTGCCCACCGGGAAACGCTTCAGGCCACCGGAGTATTGCGGTGTATGCGTGGTGTGCGGGTGCCGGCTGCCGGTCAGAGGATCGGTTTGCCGCCGGTGACCGGGACGACCGCGCCGGAGATGTAGCTTGCCTCGTCCGAGGCGAGCAGGACGTAGACCGGCGCTAGTTCGGCGGGCTGGCCTGGCCGACCGAGCGGGGTGTTCTTGCCGAACTCCTCGACGTGGTCGGGCGGCATCGTCGAGGGGATCAGCGGTGTCCAGATCGGGCCGGGTGCGACGGCGTTGACGCGGATACCGCGGCCGCCGAGCATCTGCGCCAGCCCGGCGGTGAAGTTGGCGATGGCGCCCTTCGTGGTGGCATAGGGCAAAAGCGTCGGCCGCGGCATGTCGTAGTTGATCGAACTGGTGTTGATGATCGACGCACCCGCCCGCAGGTGCGGCAGCGTCGCCTTCACCAGCCGGAACATCGCGTGGATGTTGATGTCGAAGGTTCGCGTCCACTCCGCGTCCACTCCTCGTCGGTGATCTCCTCGAAGGTCTCGTGCGTCATCTGGAACGCGGCGTTGTTGACCAGGACGTCGATGTGGCCGAACTCGTCGGCGGCGGTGCCGGCGACCCGGTCGCAGACCGCCCGGTCCGCGAGATCGCCCGGCACCAGGACGGCACGGCGTCCCGCGGCCTCGACGTACTTGGCGGTGTCGCGGGCATCCTCGTGCTCGTCGAGGTAGGAGATAAGCGCATCGGCGCCCTCACGGGCGAACGCGATCGCCACCGCTCGGCCGATGCCGCTGTCGGCGCCGGTGATGACAGCGGCCTTCCCGGTGAGACGACCGCTGCCCCGGTAGCTGTTCTCGCCGTGGTCTGGTTTACGCGCCATCGCCCCGATCGTGCCGGGCGGGCGCTGCTGGGGTTCGGACATGGCCGGGTCTTTACCCGGCACGGCCGGCCGCAAAACGGTGACTCGCCGGGTCACCAGCCCTGCGGTGGTTCCTCCAGGTGGACGACCTTCGCCGCGGTCATTTCGTCGAGCAGCTCCGGGCCGTAGCCGAAGCCCTGGCCGCTGCCGCGGCGGGGATGTGCCGCGCCGCCGGGTGCGCCGCCGAAGACGGCATTGATCTTGACGGTACCGACGTCCAGTGCCCACGCGGCCCGCTGCGCGTTCGTCATGGATGCCGTGAGCACGGTCGCGGCGAGGCCGTAGGGTGAGCGGCTGGCGCGGCGTAGCGCTTCGTCGAAGGAGGCGACCGTGACGACGGGCGCGACCGGGCCGAACGTCTCCGCCTCGACCACTCGCATGTCGTCGGTGCAGTTCGCGAGGACGGTGGGCGGGTAATAGGCGCCCGGACCGTCCGGGATGACGCCGCCGGCAACTGCGACCGCCCCTGCCGTCAGCGCGTCGGCGACGTGGGCGTGGACAGCCGCGCGGTGCCGCACGTCGACGAGCGGGCCGATGCCGTACCCGGCCGCCTCCTTGGCCAGGGCGGCGAGGAAGCCGTCGGCGACCGCCTCGTGGACGTAGATGCGCTCGACGGAGACGCAGACCTGCCCGGCGTTGGCGAACGCGCCGAGCGCGGCGTGCGTGGCGGCCCAGGCCGGGTCGACGTCCCGGTCGACGATGAGCGGGTCGCTGCCCCCGTTCTCCAGCAGGGTCTTGGCGCCAGTCCGGGCAGCCGCGGCGGCGATCCAACGGCCGGTCGCGGTCGAGCCGACGTGCGCGACCACGTCGACGGCGGACTCCGCCAGCGCGGCGCCGGTGGGGCCGGCACCGCTGAGCATGGACAGGACTGACGGGGGAAGGTGCGGGGCGAGTGTCCGGGTGAGCAGCCAGCCCGTTGCCGGGGTGCGCTCGCTCGGCTTGTACAGCACGGCGTTGCCGGTGACGAGGGCGGCGCCGAGCAGCCCGCAGGCGACCGCGACCGGATCGTTCCACGGGGTGATCGCGGCGACGACTCCGCGTGGCTGGCGCAGCATGAAGTCGAGTGCGGTGGGATCGCCGGCCAGGGTCCGGCCGCCGTGCAGCTGGCCGAGTTCGGCGTACTGGCGCAGCGTCGCGACGCCGGCGGCGATCGACGCGGCGGCTTCGGTGACGGGTTTGCCCATCTCCGCCGACATGGTGCCGGCGAGCGTGTCGGTCCCGGTCTCCAGGGCCGTGGCCGCGGCGCGCAGCGCCTCGCAGCGGGTGGCCGGGGCGGTCGCGGCCCAGCCGGGCTGGGCGGCACGAGCCGCGGTGACCGCGGCCGCGACCTCGTGCGGCGCGGCGGCGGGCGCGGTGGTGACCGGCGTGTCGTCGTACGGCGAGACGACGGTGAACGGGTCGCGGCCGGCAATCCAGTCGCCGGCGATGAGGTGCTCGACGTGCTGCATTCCGCCGCGGATTCCCCGTGGGCGGCGACCCAAACGGTCTGGGGTCCGAACGGTCGGCGGGGAAGCCGCGAAGAGGATCCCGGTTACCTCGCCATCGGCGGGGTAACGGTGACATCCATGCGGGTCCTTGGGATCAACGCCATCTTCCACGACCCAGCCGCGGCCCTTGTGGTCGACGGCTGGACCGTGGCCGCGGCCGAGGAGGAGCGGTTCAGCCGGCGCAAACACGGGAAGCGGCCGGTGCCGTTCTCGGCCTGGGAGCTGCCCGAGCTCGCCGCGGCGTGGTGCCTGCGCCAGGCGGGGTTACGACCGGAGGATCTCGACGCGGTCGCGTACTCGTTCGATCCGGGACTCTGCGGCGACCTGGCCGCGATGGGCGTCACCGATCCGTGGGACCCGATGCGGGTCGACTACGCACGCCGGGCGCCACAATTCCTGGCCGAGGCGCTGCCCGGGCTCGACCCGTCGCAGGTCCGGTTCGTGCCGCACCACGCCGCGCACGCCGCCTCCGCCGGGCTCTGCGCCGGCGGCGACGGCGCCGTGCTGGTCCTGGACGGCCGGGGGGAGATCGGCAGTCACCTCGCCGGCTTCTACCGGGATGGACGGCTGAGCACCCTCGCCGCGCAACGGCTGCCGCACTCCCTCGGCCTGTTCTACGAGGACCTCACCCGGCACCTGGGCTTCCTGCACTCCAGCGACGAGTACAAGGTGATGGCGCTGGCCTCCTACGGGCGGCCGCGGTTCCTGCCCGAGCTGCGCGAACTGGTGTACGCCACCGGTGACGGCGGCTTCCGCACCGAGGCCGTGGACTGGCCGTCGCTGACCAAGGCGCGCCCGGGCGGCGGCGAGCTCACCGCCGACCACGCCGACCTCGCCGCCTCGGTGCAGGCCCGGCTGGAGGAGGTACTGCTGGATCTGGTCCGCTGGACGCACGACGCGGCGGGCGGCCCAGCGACGCTGATGATGGCCGGTGGTGTGGCGCTCAACTGCGTGGCCAACGCCCGCATCGCCGAGCAGGGCCCGTTCGAGCGGGTGTGGGTGCAGCCGGCCGCCGGCGACGCCGGCACCGCGCTCGGCGCCGCGCTGCACGTCGCATCGGCCGGCGGCGTCCGCGTCGAG
>NZ_JBEPDB010000048.1:0-66391 GCF_040300025.1 Dactylosporangium sp. NPDC000555
GCGGCGTCCGAACTGCATGCGGTGCGCGCGGTGCGGTGCGGGTGAGCGCGGCGCTCGTATGCGGCCTGCGTTTGTGCACGGCGCGGTGGGCGTCGGCGCGGCCTATCAGGCGGACCGTGGCGCAGCCTGGGCCGGCGGGTCGGGCAGCGTGCGGGCCGGGGCAGGCAGCGTGCGGGCGGGTCAGGTCGGCACGCGGCGCAGCAGGTGGGTCCGGGCCTCGGCGTCCATCGGGCCGTTGCGGGCGGCCAAGCGCGCGGCGAGTTCGTGGCGGTGCTCGGGGGTGCGGTTGCCGGCGTACTTGAACTTGCCCGCCACCGACGTGATCGTCAGCTCGATGCCGCGGATGCCGGGCAGCTGGCGGTCGTCGGCGAGCACCGGAACGCGGTCTGTCGTGGGCTGGAACTGGGACAGCTGGCGGCGCAGGATCGCCGCCTTCTCCGCCGGGTCGTCGACGACGCGGACGTCGCACGAGAGCTGGACCGAGGCGTAGTACGAGGTCGGCACGCCCTCGCGGGGGTCGATGCCGGGCTTCGCGTTCCAGTCCGACGGGACGAAGACGTAGTCGCCGATCACCGTGAGCAGGGCCCTCGGGTGCTCCTCCAGGGCCGGCCACACCGGGTTGGGTCGCGCCAGGTGGAGCCACACGCGGGCGTCGCCGTCGAAGGAGAAGTGGGTCGGAACCACGACGGGCAGGTCGCGGTCGCGGCCTGGGGCGATGAGCTGGCCGAAGTCGTGGGCGGCCAGCCATTGCCGCCATTCGGACTCGTCGATCGGAGCATCCCACGGGTGTACCAGCATGTACACCAGGATGCGGAACCTGCGCCGCACATTGAAACGGCCAATCTACGTCGGGAGGCTTGCGCCTTGGGCCCGTAGTACGCGCTGGACTTGTTCGGCCGGGACCTCGCGTGGTGCCTTGCCGATGCGTGACGCCAGCGCCGCGCAGACGCCCGCCGCCTGACCGGTGGCCATGGAGATCGGCATGATCCGGTACGAACTGTGCGCCACATGATCGCCGGAGATGCAGCGGCCGGCCACCAGGAGGCCGTCGGTGTTGCGGGGGAGCAGCGTGCGCAGCGGGATGTCGTAGGAGCGTCCCTGCGGCACGCGGCGCAGGATCGTGCCGGGGCCGTTGGGGTTGTGGATGTCCACCGGGTAGGCGCCCCGCGCGATGACATCGTCGAACGAGCGCGCGCTCAGCACGTCCTCGCCGGTCAGCTGGTAGTCGCCGAGCACCCGGCGCGTCTCGCGGACACCGACCTGCACGCCGCTCTGGATGACATACGACTCGGCGAAGCCCGGCACCCGGTTGTGCAGGAACCGCGCGATCTGCGCGAGCTGGCGGTGCGTGGTCAGCTCGGCCCGGGTCAGGTCCCACACGCTGATGCCGAGGCCGCCGAAGCGCGTGGAGTTGACCGACACCTCGTCCGGGTGCGGCGTCGCGAAGAACAGGATGTCCTCGCGCGGCAGTTCGAGCTCGCCCGCGTCGCGCGCCTGGCGGATCAGGTCCCACAGTCCGTGTACTCCTCTCCACTGGTCGGGGTGCTGGTGTGCGTAGTCGAGGAAGCCCTGCCGATCGAAGTTGCCGACGCGGAACATCAGCGTCATCGGCTGGGTCAGGCCGTCCTCGGGACGGCCGATCTCATAGGGCGCGCCGGCCGCCGCGGCGAGATCGCCGTCGCCGGTGCAATCGACGACGACGTCGGCGTCCAGCACGACCGGGCCGGATTTCGTCTCGAACACGCAGCGCGAACTGCCCTCGGGCAGCGGCATGAGATCCGAGGCGAAGGCATGCAGCAGGAGTCGAACGCCGCAGCCGTGCAGCATGTCGTACGTGACGAGCTTGAAGAGCTCGGGATCAAAAGGCACGGTGTAGCCGGTGCTCGGATCCGGCGGGGTGGCGCCCCCTGCGCGGACCAGGCGATCGAGCAGGGTCCATAGTACACCCGCGACGACGGGCTCGCCTTCGCCGTGATCGGTCGGTAACAGGCGGTTCTCGTTGCCGCCCACGGCCTGTTTGATCTCGTTGTGGAAGCTCATCAGCGGCATGACGAGCGCGGCTGTGGCGTTGCCGCCGAGGAAGCCGTACCGCTCGACGAGGACGACCTCGGCCCCCGCCGCGGCCGCACCCATCGCGGCGCCGAACCCGGCCGGGCCGCCGCCGACCACGAGGACCTCGGTGTGCCCGCCGTGGATGGCCGTTCGTGGCGGCAACCACACCGGTGCGAGCCCGCTCGGCCGCTCCAGCGCGGTCACGCCCGGTCCCGGCGCGGCGCGGCCCGCACCGGGGTTCGAGTCTCCGGACGGCCGGCCCATCCGGTGCGCTCAGGGCCGGTCACGCGCTCACCACCGGCTCCCGGTCGGCGACCGGCGCGATACGGTCCAGCTGCGCGCCCAGGCGTCGCCCCGTCTCGGTCGCGCGCTGGCGCAGCCCCGCGACCCGCGCTGCCATCTCCTCCTGGCGCTGCGGCCGCTCGTCCCACAGGCGGTCGACCTGCGCGATCAGCGGCCCGGCCGCCTCCCGCACGACCCCCATCGGAACCGGCGCGCCGATGCGCTGCGCGAAGTCGAAGACCTTCCCGGCGTACGGCAGTGCCAGCAGCGGTACACCTGAAAGGGCCGCGAAAATCAGGAAGTGCAGTCGCATGCCGACGGCCAGGTCCAGGTGGCGCATCAGGTCCAGCACCTGGCCCGGGCGGTACTCACCGTTGAGCACCCGGCAGTGCTCGGCCGCGGTCATGCGCGAGAGCACGGCGTGTGAATGACGGATGTCGGAGCGCTCCATCGGCACGAAGACCAGCGACGCGTCGAGCCGGTGCACGATGAAGTCCCCGACGTGGGCGAGCAGCTGATGGTACTCGTCGGCGGCCAGGTGCTGCGCGGCGCGGCCCGGTTCGCGTACGCTCATCCCGACCACCCGCCGCCCCGGCGGCAGCGAGTCGCGCAATGCGCCTGCGTCGAACTCTTCCGGCTGCAGCAACAGGGCGGGGTCGGCGGTCACAAAGACGGGCGCGGTCACGCCCGCCTCCTCCAGTGCCACCTTCGACTCGTCGTCGCGGACGGTCACCTCCGTTGCCGCGCCGAGAACGTCACGCGCCATCGTGCAGTCGAGCTCCTCGGTGAGCGGTCCGGCGCCCACCGCATATGTGAAGACCGGCACGCGCTGCTCCTGCGCGGCACGAACGACCCGCAGATAGCGGCGCGCCTCGGTGTCGTAGAGGATCCCGCCGCCGCCGAGGACGAGCAGGTCAAGGCGGGAAAGAGCCGCCGCGGTACGGTCGCGGCCAACGCCCTCCCACGGCGCCACGGTGACGCCGGGGTGCTCCCGTGCGGTGTGCTGGGGGTCGCGGGAGAAGACCAGCAGGTCGGCGTCGGGGCGCCTGGCCCGCAGGTCCGACAGCAGGCTGGCCAGGATCGCCTCGTCGCCGAGGTTGTAGCCACCGTAGGAGCCGAGGATGCCCACTCTCGGGCCATGATCCGACATAACACGCCTCCCCCCTTCGCCGGTGCCCCGAGACCCGGTTCGCCGCAAGCCAATACCCACGGGCGAAGTTGTCACACCCGACGCTTATGGTGGATTTCGTGATCCACCTTCCGGCCGTACGGCGAGGACCGTTACGTGCCATCAGCGCCCGCCTCGGCCTCGCCGTCGCGCTGGTCTTCGCGATCGTATTCATCATCTTCGTCGACCGCAGCGGGTATCGCGATGTCAACGACGACGGGCTGTCGCTGCTCGACTGCTTCTACTACGCGGTCGTGACGCTGTCGACGACCGGGTACGGCGACATCACCCCGGTGTCGGAGACGGCCCGGCTCGTCAACATCGTGGTCATCACCCCGGCGCGTGTGCTGTTCCTGATCATTCTCGTCGGCACCACCCTGGAAGTCCTGACCGACCAGTACCGCACCAACCTCAGATTGCAGCGGTGGAGGAAGCGCGTGAAGAACCACGTCATCGTCTGCGGCTACGGCACCAAGGGCCGTGCGGCCGTCGGCACCCTGCTGGAGAACGGGTTCGACAAGTCACACGTCGTGGTCGTGGAGAGCGACCGCGCCGCGCTGCGCCAGGCGACGTCCGAAGGCCTGGTCGCCATCGAGGGCTCCGCGACCCGCTCGGGTGTGCTGATGGAGGCGCGCGTGCAGGACGCCAAGGCCGTCATCATCGCCACCGACAGCGACGACGCATCGGTGCTGGTCACGCTCACTGTCCGCCAGCTGACCTCGGGCAAGGTGTCGATCATCGCCGCGGCGCGCGAGGCCGAGAACGCTCCCCTGCTGCGCCAGTCCGGCGCGCACCACGTCATCGTCTCCTCCGCGACGGCCGGCCGGCTGCTCGGCCTGTCCACCACCGCGCCGCCGCTCATCGAGGTCGTCGAGGACCTGCTCACGCCGGGTCAGGGCATGGCGCTGGCGATGCGCTCGGCCCGCCGCGACGAGGTGGGCTCCTCACCGCGCGAGCTCAGCGAGCTGGTCATCGCGCTGTTCCGCCGCGGCAAGGTGCTCTCCCTCGCCGAGCCGGGGGGCACCGAGATCCAGACCGGCGACATGATCGTCTACGTCCGCGACGACCGTCCGGAGTCGATCCCCGCCATGCCGTAGGGTTCCACGGATGGCGGCGCGCATCGGGGCACTCATCGCGACCGTCGTGCTGTTGTTGCTGGTGGGGACGCCGGCGGAGGCGCACGGCGGGGCATCGGTGACCATCCACTCCGACGGCCACGGCTCGGTCTGGATCACCGCCCAATGGCAGGACGGCCACCCCATCACCGAACCCACCGCGGTCACCATGACCGCCTCCGCCGACGGTGCCGCCTCGCTCGCCCCGTCCGTGCTGCGGCAGACGGGCGACGGGCGGGGCACTCAGACGTACAGTGGCACCCTGGACCCGGGCGCCTGGCGCGTCGCGATCGACCTTGCCGCCCCGGTCAACGGCCACTGCCAGGCCCTGATCCAGGTGGCATCGGCCGCCGCCACGCCGCAGCCCACCGAGGTCGCCTGCCTGATCCCGGCCAGCGTTCCCTCCGCCGCGGCCGCCCCGCCGGCGTCGCCGGCCGGCGGCAGCCTGACCCCGCTCTGGTTCACCCTGGGCGGCCTGGCCGTGGCGGCCGCAGTGACCGCCGCGGTCCTGGTCCGCCGCCGGTCCTGATTTTTTGTCGTACCCCTGTTCTAAGTTGTTAGCATGACCGAGGTGCTGACAGCGATCGATCCGGCGGAGTGGCGCAACCGGCTGGACTCGATGCTGGACGAGCATCGTCGCCGCCACGCCCGCCGTGCCGCGATCAGGTCGGAGTTCGCCGAGGCGCGTCGCCGCGGCCTGGAGCAGCGCCACGCGGAGCGACTGGCCCGCCTGGACCGCGAGGCGCGCACCGCGGAAGTCACCGCCCACTGGGCCGAGCAGGATGCTCGTACGGCCCGCCCCCGCACTCCCACCGGCGCTCGGACGTCACCGCCCACTGCTCCTGCTTTTGTTCCGGCGCCTCGGTGCGTCGCTCCTGTTCCCGCCGCTGCCTCTGCTCCTGCCGATCTTCAGTCACCTCCGTCCGTTGCCCCTGCTCTCGCTGATCGTTCGGCCCCTTCCACTCCCACTCCCACTCCCACTCCCGCTTCCGCTGCCGGTGCCGGTGCCGCTCCAATGTCTTTGCCCGGTGTTTCTGTTCTGGCCGCTGCTCCTGCTCCCGCCGAGCTTCAGTCACCTCCGGCTGCTGCTGCTCTCGCTGATCCTTCGGCCCCTTTCGCCGTTGCTTCCGCTGCCGCTCCGGTTTCCACGGCCGATGCCGCCCCGGTGTCTCTGTCGGTTCCTGCTGTTTCTGCTGCTGCTCTCGTGCCCGCCGGTGCTAGGCCGCCCGCCTGTGCATCTTCTTTGTCGGCCCGTGCTCCGGCGCCGGCTCACGCTGCTGTGCTCGCCTGTGCATCTTCTGTGTCCGCCCGTGCTCCCGTGCCGCACTCTGTTTGCACGCCGGCCTATGCTCCTGCGTCGACCTGTGCCTGTGCGCCGACCGCTGTTGCCGCGTCGGGCGATGCTCCCGATTCTGGCGCTGTCCCGTTGTCTGCTCCTGTTCCTGCTTCTCTTCGTTCCTCCTCTTCTGCTTCCTCGGCTACTGCCTCTGCTCGTGTGCCTCGGTCGGCGGGTCCTGCGTCTCGGTCGGCGTGGGGGCGTCCTCCCGCGTCCAGCTGGACTCTTGGCCGGGCCGGCTCTCGCTGCGGAGTCCCCGGCCTCGCCGTCGTGCCTGAGGGTGCGGCGTCTTGCTTGGCGGCAGTGCGGAGGGTGTCCGGCCGGCCGCGTTCCTGCAGTTCGCCCCTTGGGCGAGGGCCGCCGGCCTGATCGTCGTGACGTCGCCGGGCCGGACGGGGTTCCGGTTCGGATTTCAACCGGTTCTGCGGTGGCCTCGCGCGCTACGACCAGGTGAGGCGGAAGGAGGATTGTCAGCCTGGGGCGCTAGGCTCGCTGCCGTGACTGGTGAGGCCGACGGCGAGGCGGATGCGGCAACCGCGGCACTGCTGGCCGCGCGGACCGGCGACGAGCGGGCTGCGGCCGCCTTCGTGCGGGCGACGCAGACAGAGGTGTGGCGGTTCGTCGCCGCGCTGGTCGGGGTGGCGCATGCCGATGACGTGACGCAGGACACCTACCTGCGCGCGTTCCGAGCCATGCCCGAGTTCGCGGGCCGCTCCTCGGCGAGGACCTGGGTGTTGGCCATAGCGCGCCGGGCGTGCGCTGACCAGGTGCGTGCGGCGGTCCGTGCGCGCAGGTTGGAGGCCCGGGTCGTGGCCGAGCCGACGACGCTGGCCGAAGGCGACCACGCTGGCCTGCACGCCACGAACGCCCTGGTCGGTGCCCTTCCCGCCGAGCGCCGCGTGGCGTTCGTCCTGACGCAGGTGCTCGGCGTCTCGTACGCGGAGGCCGCTGAGATCGAGGACGTCCCGGTCGGCACGATCCGCTCCCGCGTCGCGCGGGCCCGAGCCGACCTCGTCGCCGCGATTGCGGCCGCCCGGGCCGGATGAGCCGGTACCGCCCGAGCGACCCCCCACCGCGACCGCCGTCAGGTCCGCGGCTTTCGCCGCCGCGTCGCCGCACTGCGCGCCTCTTGCCGCCCCCGCCCCATCGCGCCATCCGCCGGTCACGCCGCGCGCTGTCCAGTCACGCGGCGTCCGTCAGTCACGCGGCGTCCGTCAGTCACGCGGCGTCCGTCAGTGGCGCGGCGTCCGTCAGTGGCGCGGCTCGTTGGTTGCGCTGGTCGTTGGTCGGTTGCGCCGTGAGCGCTGGTGTTTGTGTGGCGTCGTTGGTTGGGTGTGTCGTGTTAGTCGTCGGTGGTGTCGCGCTGCTCGGTGCTTGTGTCACGCGACTCGGGGCTCATGTCGTGCTGCTCGGTGCTCGCGCCGGTCGTTGGTTGGTTGCGCCGGGGGGGTTGGTGTTTGTGTGGCGCCGTTGGTTGGGTGTGCCGTGTTAGCCGTCGGCGGTGTCGCGCTGCTCGGTGCTCGTATCGCGCTGATTGCTGCTCATGTCGTGCCGCTCGGTGCTCGCGCTTGTCGTTGGTTGGTTGTGCCGTGGGCGCTGGTGTTCGTGCGTCCTTGGTCATGGATGAGTCCACGACCGCGCTGGACGTGGTCATGCGGCGGCAGATCCTCGGGTGCGTCGTGCTGCTCGTTGATCGTGGTGGGGCGGCCTTGGGGGCGAGGGACCGGTGGCGGTGGCGCCGCAGGGATTGTCGTCTGGGCGGTGCGGTGGCTTTGGGGCGGCCAGGCGTCGTCGGGGGTTGGGCGGAGGCCCGGGTGGCCTTGCCGGTCGTTGCCGTTTATAGGCATCGGGGCGGGTGCGCGTTGGCGGTGGGATCTCGATGGCCAGATTGTCGGGTGGGAGGGCTCGTGATTCGTGACTTGTGGTTGCGGGGTCTCTGGCGGTGGGTGGTCGCCGTTGGTGTCGGGGTCGGGGCGGTTCTCGTGTACGGGACTCCCGCCGCGGCGCATGGGGCCGATGCGCCCGTTGCGGTTGGATACGTCGTGCGGGTCGAGTCGGTTTCCGTTGCTGGGGTTTCTGTTCGGGCCGTCGACGGGGGCGCGCGGCTTGAGCTAGCGAATCATTCTGGGCGGGAAGTTGTCGTGCTCGGGCTGCAAGGGGAGCAGTTTCTTCGCGTCACTGCCGATGGGGTGGACGAGAATCGTAAGGCGCCTACCTGGTTTGCCAGCCGGGCGTTGCGTGGGGGCGGCACCGGCGGGGATACCTCGGCGGCGCCCGAGTGGCATCGGGTCGCGTCTGAGCCCCGGGTGCGGTGGCATGACGAGCGGGCGCGCGATCTTCCGGCGCGGGTCTGGAGCGTTCCGCTGCTCGTGGACCAGCGGGAGGCGGGGATTGTGCGCGGTACCGTCGCGGAGGCCGAAACACCCCAAACGGGCTGGTGGTGGGCGGGCGCGCTGCTCGCCGGCGTGGGCGTCGGGCTGCTGTGGCGGTGGCGCGGCGCGCTGGCGGCGGTTGCGGTCGTCGGTGGCGGGATCGTGGCCGGGTGGATCGTGGCGTCCGCGTGGCTCGCCGCCTCGCCGGCCGACGGGGTCGGGGTGCAGCTGCTGGCGCGACTGTGGCCGCTGGTGACCGGGGTCGGGGTGGTCGCGGCCGGAATCCTGTTGCTGCGCAAGCGGGTCGACATCGTCGTGGGTATCGCGGGGGCCTGTCTTGCGGTGATGGTCGGGTTCGGGAACTCGGCCGTGTTCCGGTACGGGACGCTCGCCGGGCCGTCCTGGGGGAGATGGGCCGTCGTCGTTGCGCTCGCCGCGGGGATGGGGCTGGCCGTGGCCGGGGGAGTGCGGTGGTACCAGGCGACCGGCGAACCGGCGGACGTCGAAGGAGCGGAGCGCCCGGTGAGCGCCGAGGCGGGAGCGGCGCCCGGTGAGGGCTGAAGCGGATCCAGGAGTCGTTCAGTGCTCTCTGTAGCGGGGGCGCGGCAGCAGCCGGGTGGTCGGTAGTGGCGGGGCGGGCAGCGGCTCCTCGCCGCCCGGTACCGTGCCGAAGCGGTCCGAGCCCCGCATCCACTCCTCGCGCGCCTCGACGATCTCCTCGTGGGAGCGGCCGACGAAGTTCCACCACATGACGAGCTCCTCCTCGAACGGGACGCCGCCGAGCAGGAACAGGCGCGAGCGCTCCCCGGTCTCGAGGCGGAGGGTGTCGCGGTGGGCGCCGAGGTACAGCAGCGAACCGGGAGCCACGTCGACCCCCTCGACGCGCGCGGTGCCTTCGGTGACGACGACGGCGTGCTCGAAGTCGGCCCGCACGCGGATGTCGGTGCGGGCGTGCTCACTCAGCTCGATGTCGGCGCCGAGGAGCTCGCTGTGGACCTCGGCGGGGGACGCGACGCCCTCGAGCTCACCGACAGCGATCCGGATTCTCGCCGATCCATCCGAAATCTCGGGTAGATCGGCGAGGTGCTGAAATGCCGGGACGCGGTGGCGGCTCTCCTGTGGCAGCGCGACCCACAGCTGCAGGCCGTGCAGCACCGGCGGCTTGTCGGTCGGCGAGTTCTCCGAGTGGGCGATGCCGCGCCCGGACGTCATGATGTTGAGCTGGCCAGGGTAGATGACCTGGTCGGAGCCGAGGCTGTCGCGGTGGCGTACCTCGCCGCCGAGCAACCAGCTCACGGTCTGCAGCCCGATGTGCGGATGCGGCGGTACGCGCATGCCGGGCCGCCCGGTCACGTCCTCGGGCCCGAAGTGGTCGAGGAAGCACCACGCCCCGACGGTGCGCCGGGCCTTGTTGGGCAGGCTGCGCCGGACGACGGTGTACCGCCCGAGGGGTACGTCACGCCCTTCGAGCAGCTCGGCGCACGGCTCGGTCTCGGTCTCGACGGGCAGGTCCACCTCGGCCGGCCGGCCTTCCAGGTTGCTCACCCCGTCGATTCTCCCAGCACTCTATGCGGATCTTGCGTCGCGTAGACGGTACACCGGGGTAATTTGTCCGATGTGGTGGGACTTGTCGCCGCGCTGCTCGCCGTGCTGGTCGCCGGGGCGGGGGCGTACGTGGCGTGGCGGGCGCTGCAGGCGGCCCGGCGGGGCGCCGAAGCCGTGACGGACCTGGTCGCGGCGCACCGGCTCGCCGGCGACCGGGCCGACGCGGAGCGGGTGTGTGCCTGGGCGGTGAGCGAACGGGAGACCTTCGAGCGGATCATCACGCGCGGTGTGGTGGGCGCCGCGGTGCGCAATGCGTCGCAGACGCCCGTGTACGACCTGGAGATAGTCTTCCGCGATCCGCCGGCCGCCTGGACCGCGATCCGGCGGGTGCGCATCGTGCCGCCCGCCGAGCAGCCGGAGGTGTACGCCGGGTTCGACCAGGAGGAGACCAACGGCCCCGTCGACCGGGACCGGATCAACGACGACGGTACGATCCGGCTCGCGCCCTCCGCGGACATGCACGTCGAGCTGCGCTTCACCGACGCGCGCGGCCGGCGATGGCAGCGCGACGACAAGGGCCGGCTGAACCTCCTGGCCGAGAACGTGGCCCGGGCCCCGGCGCCGGTCGAGACGGTCTGACGCACCAACGGCGGCAGCGTGGAAGCGGCCCAGGGCGTGACGGTCTAGACCACTACCGTGCCTGCGGCGGCGATCGCGGCGCCCCTCGCGCCGGCCATGTCGCGCTCCGGGACCAGGGCGAAGTGCGCCACCGCGGCCTGCTCCTCGCGGAGCAGGGAGTGCTCGCGTACGCGGGACAGGAACCAGTCGCGGAAATGCGGCGCCGCCTCGACCACGCCGCCGCCGACGAAGTAGCAGTCGGGGTCGGTGAAGTTGGCCGCGATGGTGAAGAGGCGGCCGAGGCTCATGGCCTGCTGTTCGAAGATTTTCAGGGCCAGCTCGTCGCCCTGTTCGCCGTACGAGCGGACCTGCTTCGCGGCGGCCTTGACGGAGTCGGCCTGGTGGAGCGGGTGGTCCGGGTACCGGGTGAGCCAATACGGCAGCAGGTTGCGCACGATGCCGGTCAGGGACGAGACGCTCTCGACGTCGCCGAGGAAGCCACACCCGCAGCTGGGCAGGGGCTGGCCCTCCTCGAGCAGGCCGTGCATCGGAATGTGTACGTGGCCGAGCTCACCCGCCATGCCGGCCGCGCCCTTGACGACCTTGCCCTGCTCGATGACGCCACCGCCCAGGCCGGTGCCGACGATCGCGGAGACCGAGGACTTGATGTGGGCGTTGGCGCCGAAGTACACATGGTGGGCGTAGAGCGCGGCCGCGTTGCCGTCGTTGTTGTACACGACCGGGAGGCCGAGCCGCTCCTCCAGCGCGCCGCGGAAGTCGAAGCCCCACCAGGCGGGCTGCGAGAAGTTGGTCGCGCCCTTGGAGGAGATGACGCCGTTGGCGCTGGCTGGGCCGGGCGTGTCGAGGCCGACGGCGACGACGCGGGAGCGGTCCACCTTGGTCACGACCAGGATGTTCTCGAACGCCCCGGCGAGCGAGTCCACGGCGGCCTCGGGGCCGTCGAGCACCCGGCTCGGCACCTCCACCAGCCCGTCAACCAGGAACGAGCCCTCGTGATCGAGCACCGTGGCATTGTTCGCGGTGCCGCCGTTGTCAAGCCCGACAACGACCCAGTCCTTCGCGTTCACCATCGTCCGACTCCCTGAGAACATCCGCGCGGCATGCACGCTACCGCATTTTCTGTTGACCTCAACCGGGCTTGAGCTCGCACAGTGGGTACCCATGAGAGCCGCAGCGTTTGCAGAGCCGGGCCCGCCGGACGTCCTTCGCACCCTCGACCTGCCCAAACCCCAGGCCGGCCCGGGCCAGGTGCGGGTGCGGGTCATGGCGGCCGGCGTCCAGCCGTTCGACGCGAGTCTGCGCCGGGGCTGGGTCCCGCCGTACGCGCCCGTGACCCTGCCCCAGATCCCCGGCAACGAGTTCGCGGGCGTCGTCGACCAGGGCACACCGGAGATCCCCGTCGGCAGCGAGGTGCTGGGCTTCAGCGTGTTCAACGCCTACGCGGAGTACATCGTCGTCGCCGCCGACCAGGTCGCGCTGAAGCCGCCGGGCGTGTCGTGGGAGGTGGCCGGCGGCTTCACGGCCGGCTGGCAGACCGCCCGCCTCGCCCTGTCCGCGATCGGCGTCGGCCCCGGCGACACCGTGCTCATCAACGCGGCCGCGGGCTCGACCGGCACGGCCGGCGTCCAGTTCGCCCGCCTCCTCGGAGCCTCCGTCATCGGTACCGCGAGCGAATCCAACCAGGACTATGTGCGCTCTCTCGGCGCGATTCCCGTGGTGTACGGCAAGGGCCTGGCCGCCCGCGTCCGCGCCCTGGCACCGCAAGGCGTGACGGCCGCGATCGACGGCGCCGGGGGCGAGGCCCTCGAGACGTCCCTGGAACTCGTCGCGGACCGCAAGCGGATCATCACCCTGGTGGCGCACGACCGAATCGAGGAGCTCGGCCTCGGCAGCATCCAGGGCCGCCGCAGCGCCGAGGCCCTGTCCGAGCTCATCGCCCTGTACGCGGCCGGCGAAACGACATGGCACGTCCGCCGCGTGTACCCGCTCTCCGAGGCCGCCGAGGCCCACCGCGAGATCGAGACCGGCCACGGCCGCGGCAAGATCGTCCTATCCATACCGGACTAGAACCGCGGATGTCGCCGGGCGTCCGGATCTTCGCGGCGGCGTGCCGACAAGTGGGCTGCCTGAACTTGCCTGCTGGCTTCATCCCGATCCGGCAGAGACTGCCGCTACGGCACGTACTGGGTACCCGCCCTGCTCGAACTGATCCATAGGCACGAACCACCAGCTCGGTAAGGCGCGGTCCGCCTGTCTGGAGCCGACATGTCCGTCCAACCGGGCCTGCCTGGCCACGGGCCCTTGCATATCAGCTGTCATGCCCCACGGCGGTGTGGCCCCCGCGAAGGCGTAGCCGCTACGGACGGTATGCCCGCGCGTCGCCGGTGCGGCTCTGCGGTGGTGTAGCCGGCGCGATGGCACAGCTCCCGCAGCGGCGCCGTGCCCGCAGGGGCGCGGTGTGGCCCGGCGGCGGTGTGGCCCCGCGATGGATGCCCGCTGCAGCGGCGCCGTGCCCGCGCGGCTGTGGTGTGGCCCGGCGCCGGTGTGGGCGCCGCGATGGATGACCCCTGCGGCGGCGTAGCCCGGCGGCGCTGTGGCCCCGCAGTGGCGCTGTGCCCGCGCGGGCGCGTGTGCCCCACACCCGCGCGATGGCATGGCTCCTGCAGCGGTGTGGCCCCGCAGTGGCGCTGTGCCCGCGCGGCGTGGTTTGGCTCGGAGCCGGTGTGGGCGCCGCGATGGATTACCCCGGTGGCGGCGTGGCCGGCGGCGTTGTGGCCCCCGCAGCGGGGCTGTGCCCGCGCGGGCGCGGTGCGGTCCGACGGCGGGTGCGGCCCCCGCGATGGCATGGCTCCTGCAGTGGTGTGACCCCCGCAGTGGCGCTGTACCTGCGCGGCGTGGTGTGGCTCGGCTCCGGTGTGGCCGCCGCGATGGATGACCCCCGGCGGCGTGGCCCGGCTGCGGCGCTGTGGTCCCGTAGCGGCGGTGTGCCCGAGCGGTTGCTGCGTGGTCCAGCAGCGGTATGCCCGCGCGGCGACTGTGTGGTCCGGTGGTGGGTGTTTCCCCCGCGATGGCGTAGCCGCTGCGGCGGTGTGGCCCCGGCGCGGCGGTGGTGGCGGTGTGGTCCCCGCGATGGTGTGGTGCCTACGGCGGTGCGGCCCGGCGGCGGGTGTGGTCCCGCGGGCGTCTCTCCGCAGCGGTGCCCCACGGCGGGTGCCCACGGCGGGTACCCCGCGGCGGCGAGGCCGAGCCGGACGAACGCCACGCGACCAAGCACGGATCCCGGCCCCGTGTCCCGTCCAGCAAAGCCACAGAGCGCAGCGATGCCGCCGAGGGAGCAGGTGCCCTGGCCAGCGAAGCGCCGCCAGTGCCGATGCGCAGTGAGGCATGGGGGGTGCGGGGTGGGAACCCCCTGCCGCGCCGCGCCGAAGGCGCCGCCAGGCAGCTGACAGCGGGTGCGGGGTGGGAACCCCCTGCCGCGCCGCGCCGAAGGCGCCGCCAAGCTAAAAGCTGCGCTGTAGGTGAGCCAGCACGGCCAGGACTCGACGGTTGTCGTCGTCCGAGATCGGCAGGTTCAGTTTGCCAAAGATGCTCGCGATGTGTTTGCCCACCGCGCTCTCGCTCAGGAACAGCTGCTTCGCGATCGCGGCGTTCGAGCGGCCCTCCGCCATCAGCGTCAGGACCTCGCGCTCGCGCGGCGTCAGGGTGCCCGACTGCGGGGTCGGGCGGGAGACCAGCTTGGCGATCACCGACGGGTCCATGACCGTACCGCCGGAGGCCACGCGGCGTACGGCGTCGATGAACTGGTCCGCGTTGAACACCCGGTCCTTGAGCAGGTACCCGACCGCGCCCGTGCCGTCGGCGAGCAGCTCCCGGGCGTACAGCTGCTCGACGTGCTGCGAGAGCACGAGCACCGGCAGGCCCGGGACCTCGCGGCGGGCGGCCAGGGCGGCCTGCAGGCCCTCGTCGGTGAAGCTCGGCGGCAGCCGCACGTCGACGACGGCCACGTCGGGGCGGTGCGAGAGCAGGGCCTCGAGCAGGGCCGGGCCGGTGTCGACGGCCGCCACGATCTCGAAGCCGTGGCTCTGCAGCAGCAGGACCATGCCGTCCCTCAGGAGGTAGAGGTCTTCGGCGAGGACAACGCGCAAGGCACCTCCAGCGTGGCGACGGTCGGCCCGCCGCCGGGGCTGTTGACGGCGAGCGTTCCGTCGAAGGTACCCAACCGCCGCTCGATCCCGCGCAGCCCCGTGCCCCGCGACGGGTCGGCGCCGCCCTCGCCGTCGTCGGTGACGGTGACGCGCAGCCGGCCCTCGCGGTGGCGGATGTCGACCGTGACGTGCTCGGCGTGGCCGTGCCGGACGGCGTTGGCCAGCAGCTCGCTGACCGCGAAGTACGCCGCCGACTCCACCGGCGCGGGGAGCCGGCCCGTGAGGCGGCCGGCGACGGTGACCTCGGCCGCGGTGTCCAGGGCGAGGGCGCGTACCGCGTCGGGCAGGCCGCGCTCCGACAGCACCGGCGGGTGGATGCCGCGGACGAGGTCGCGCAGCTCGGTCAGCGCCGCCTGCGACGTCTCCCGCGCCTGCGCCACGAGGCGCCGGGCGGCGGCCGGGTCGGTGTCCATGAGCCGCTCGATCGCGCCGAGGGTCAGGCCGACCGAGATGAGCCGCGCCTGGGCGCCGTCGTGCAGGTCGCGCTCGATGCGGCGGACCTCGGCGGCCTGGGCGTCCACGGCGTCGGCGCGGGACTGGGTGAGCCGCTCCACGCGCCGCCGCAGCTGCTCCTTGGCCGTCGGCCGCAGCAGCAGCGGGGTCCAGCGCGACACCAGCCGCAGCACCGCCGGCGCCACCGCGAGCGCCCCGGCCGTCAGCAGCACGCCGGCGACGAGCCCGGCGGTGCGGTTGCCGGCGACGGCGCCGTACCAGGTGTTCCACTCGGCGTCGAACGCCTGCGTCCACACCCATGGCAGCGCCAGGCCGAAGGCGCCGTACACGCCGGCCAGCGTCGGTATGCCGGCCAGCACCCCGGTGACGACCGCGTCGGCGCCCAGCCACGCGAGGTCCCGCCAGGTGGCCGGGTCGTGCCAGACCCACTGCCAGCGCGCGTTGAACTCCGCCATGCCCTCGGTCTTGTACAGCGACTTGTGGACCCGGTAGAGCCCGTCCGCGCGCAGCTCGGGGCGCAGCCGAGGGGTGTACGGGCGCTCGACGGGCTCGCCGGCCCACCCGGCGTACTGCCGGCGGAGATTGGCCAGCCAGCGGAAGTGCGTGAACCCGACCGGGATCAGGAAGATGATGCCCAGGCCGAAGCCGAGCGTGAAGCAGACGAGGGTGACCGCGAGCTGCGCCACCTGCAGCACCGCGCTGAGGAAGAGCAGGCCGCAGCGGGCCCAGGCGAGCAGGATGCGGTCGGTGCGCCGAGGCCGCTTCACCCGCGTCGCCGGGCGCAGCAGGCAGGCGCTCCACGCGGCGACGCCGCGCACGGCCCACGGCGCGACCGGCAGCCCGATGGGCACGACGAGCAGCACGACGAGCGGGAACCACAGCTGCCAGGTCAGGTCGCGGCACGTCGCCGGGTCGTTGACCATCCACTCCAGCCGGTGCATGTAGTTCGGGAACCACGGGCTGCGGTACAGGGTCCGGTCGTGCCGGTACAGCCCCTCCTCGTCCGGCTCGGGCGGCGGCGGGGGCGCCTGGTAGGGCTCGGGGATCTCGCGGCCGAGCCAGGCGCCGAACTGTGCCCGCCGGCGGTTGGTGCTCACCCGGGCGAGCCGCAGGCCGGTGATGACGCCGGCCGCGAGCGGCAGCACCGAGCCGACGAACTGGACGAGGACGAGCACCGCCAGTCCGAGCAACTGCGCGCTGCGGGCCAGCGCCCTCATGTAGGTCATGGCCACCAGCATCCTTCCCGCGCGCCCAGCGGACATCGACCCTGGCTACCGGAGCGGGGTGTAGTTATCCCCACCCCCGCTCGGTGCCCAGCGTCATTCTGCCGTGCCGCGGAAATCGGGAGAGTTCTCGGCATGACAGTCATCGACGTTCAGCAGTTGCACAAGCGGTACGGCGACCGCGTGGCCGTGCAGGACGTGTCCTTCTCGGTGCGGCGCGGCGAGATCTTCGGCATCATCGGGCGCAACGGCGCCGGCAAGACCACCACGGTCGAGTGCGTCGAGGGCCTGCGCGAGGCCGACGGGGGCACTGTGCGGGTGCTCGGCCTGGACCCGCGCGACCCCGCGGTGCGCCAGCGCCTCGGCGTGCAGCTGCAGGAGTCGCAGCTGCCGGACCGCATCCGGGTCGGCGAGGCCCTGGAGCTCTTCGCGTCCTTCTACGACAACCCCGGTTCGCCGGCACGGCTGCTGGACCAGCTGGGGCTGGCGGAGCACGCGAAGCAGCAGTACAGGAGGCTTTCCGGCGGCCAGAAGCAGCGCCTGTCGATCGCGCTGTCGCTGGTCGGATCGCCGGAGGTCGCGGTGCTCGACGAGCTGACCACCGGGCTGGACCCGCAGGCCCGCCGGGACACCTGGGAGCTCATCTGGAACATCCGCGACCGGGGCGTGACCGTCCTGCTCGTCACGCACTTCATGGACGAGGCCGAGCGGCTGTGCGACCGGATCGCGGTCGTCGACCGGGGTCGCACGGTCGCGGTGGACACGCCGGAGGCGCTGATCCGGAGGGTGTCGTCCGGCGTGACCGTGACCTTCCGGCCCTCGGCGCCGATCGCCGCCGAGGATCTCGCCACGGTACCGGGGGTGGGCTCGGTCGGCGTCGACGATGGGCTCGTCACCGTCACCGGCAGCGGCAATCTCGCCCACGAGGTGTCCTCGGCGCTCGCCGCCCGCTCGGTGGTGCCGCTCTCCCTGAACATCGTCCAGGCCGACCTCGAGTCCGCCTTCGTCGCCCTCACCGGCAGCCCCACCGGCAAGGAGTCCTGATATGCGCGCCCTGACCCGCCTCACCCTGATCGAGACCCGGCTGATGCTCCGCGAGATCTCCCCGCCGATGTTCACCGTGCTGCTGCCGGTGGTGCTGCTGGTCGTCTTCGGCCTGCCCGCCGGCACCCGCAAGCCCGACCCGGTCCTCGGCGGCCACCGTGGCATCGACACGCTGATCCCGTCGATGTCCATCATGGTGTCGATGGCGATGGTGGCGTTCTTCATGCTGCCGGTGGTGCTGGCCACCTACCGCGAGAAGGGCATCCTGCGCCGCTTCGCGACCACCCCGGTGAGGCCCGCCGTCCTGCTCGGCGCCCAGCTCGTCATGAACGCCGGCGTCGTGCTGGTCTCGATGGTGCTGACCCTGGCCGTCGGCTTGGCGGCGCTGGACATGCGCCTGCCGAATCTGCTCCTCGTGGTGCCGACGTTCCTGCTGGGCCTGCTCGGCCTGTTCCCGATCGGGCTGCTGGTGGCGTCGCTGGCGGGCACCGCGAAGGCCGCGACCGGGTGCGCCCTGGGGCTGTGGTTCCCGTCGGCGTTCTTCGCCGGGCTGTACATCCCGGTGGAGTACCTGCCCTCGGTCCTGCGCCGCATCGGCGACTTCACCCCGCTTGGCGCCTTCCGCCAGGCGATCCAGGCCGCCTGGGCCGGCGACGTGCCGCGCCCGCTGCACCTGGCGGTGCTGGCCGCGAGCTTCCTGGTCGCCGGCGGCCTGGCGGTTCGTTACTACCGCCCGGCGTGATGCGGCGCCGCCGGCCTGCCGCCCGGACCGCGAGACCGCGGCCCGGGCGGCGGTTCGCGTCAGAGCTGGGCCGTGAAGTCCGCGGCCGACATCGGGGTGGAGAACATCGGGTAGTCGTACTTCAGGGCGTTGTCGTGCTCCTCCTGCGACGCCGCCGCGACGCAGTCCTGCAGCGTGATCACCCGGTAGCCGTGCTCGTAGCCGGTGCGCATGGTCGACTCGACGCAGCAGTTGGTCAGGAAGCCGCCCAGGGCGATCGTGGTGATGCCCTTGCTGCGCAGGATGAAGTCGAGGTTGGTGCTGGCGAACGTGTCCAGGCCGCGCTTGCCCTCCACGACGATGTCACCGGGCTGCGGGGCGAGCTCGTCGACGATCTGCGCGCCCCACCCGCCCTTGACGAACGCGTTGCCGTCCACGACGCCCTTGAGGATGCCGTACGGGTGGGAGGTGATCTCGTTGTAGCCCGGCGCGAAGGTGATGGGGGCGTGGACGATGGTCACTCCGGCCTCGCGGGCGGCGGCGACGACCCGGTGGGTGTTGGCGATCATGTCGGTCTTGTCCATGACGGCCTGGACGGCGCCGTGGAACGCACCGCCCTCCGAGACGAAGTCGTTCTGGTACTCGATGAGGACGATGGCGGTCGTAGCGGGATCGATGGTCATGCGGCCCTCCCACGGGGATCGTGATGAGCCTCACCCTACGCCGCGCGAGCGGCGGCCCGGTCCGTTCGCCGAGGTGGAGCCGATAGGCTGACCGGCGTGGAACTCCTGCACTCCGGCAAGGTCCGTGACATCTATGCCGACGGCGACGACCTGATCCTGGTCGCCTCGGACCGCATCTCCGTCTACGACGTGGTGCTGCCGACGCCGATCCCGGACAAGGGCGCCGTGCTCACCCGGCTGTCGCTGTGGTGGTTCGAGCAGCTCGCCGACATCGTGCCCAACCACGTGATCTCGGCGACGGACGTGCCCGCGGAGTTCGCCGGCCGGGCCATCCGGTGCCGCCGGCTCGCGATACTGCCGGTCGAGTGCATCGTGCGCGGGTACCTCGCCGGTCAAGGACTTTCGGAGTACAACTCCCACGGCGAGGTGGCGGGGGTGCCGCTGCCCGCCGGGCTCGTGGAGGGCTCGCGCCTGCCCGAGCCGGTCTTCACCCCGACGACCAAGGCGCCGGCCGGCGAGCACGACGAGTTCATCACGCTCGACGAGGTGCGCGAGCGGATCGGCAAGGACCTCGCGGACGAGCTGCGCGACCTCACCCTGCGGGTGTATTCCCGCGGCGCGGCCCTCGCCGCCGAGCGCGGGATCGTGGTCGCCGACACGAAGCTCGAGTTCGGCCACGCCCCCGACGGCACGCTGGTGCTCGGCGACGAGGTGCTCACCCCGGACTCGTCGCGCTTCTGGCCGCTGGACCAGTGGGAGCCCGGCCGCACCCAGTTCTCCTTCGACAAGCAGCTCGTGCGCGACTGGTCGCTGCGCGGCGGCTGGGACAAGACCGCGCCCGGGCCCGAGGTCCCGGACGACGTGGTCGCCCTGACCCGGGCCCGCTACGTGGAGGTCTACGAGCGGCTCACCGGCACCGCCTGGTAGACCGGGCCCATCCGGCTCATCCCCCCAGGGGAGGCTCGTCCCCGCGGGTGTGCTCGGCGAGGAAGCGCTCCAGCTCGGCGCCGATCTCGTCCGCGGTCGGCAGCGGCGCCGGCGACTCGGCCAGCAGGTTGTTGTTGCCGGTGCGGCCACGGGTGTAGGCGTCGTACTGCTCCTCCAGCGCCCGCACCAGCGAGGCAGCCTCGTCGGCCTGGGCGATCTGCACGTCGATCTCCGTGCGCACCGAGTTGGCCGCGGCGTGCAGGTCGTCCATCGGCACCCGCAGGCCGGTCGCGTCGGCCAGGCAGGCCAGCAGCTTCTCGGCCGCCGCCGGGAACTCCGCCTGCGCGACATAGTGCGGCACGTGTACCGCGAAGCCGAACGCGTCGCGGTCCTGCTGGCCGATGCGGAACTCGAGCAGGCTGCCGACGCTGCCGGGGACCTGGACCCGCTGCAGCCACGGCTCGAAGCCCGCGATCAGGTCGCGGCTGGTGCCGTGCGCGGTCACGCCGGTCGGGCGGGTGTGCGGCACGGCCATCGGGATCGCGTTGAGCCCGACGGTGGCGCGCACGTCGAAGCGCTCGATGAGCTCGAGCACCGCCGCGGTGAACCGCTCCCACTGCAGGTCGGGCTCGGGTCCGTCGAGCAGCAGGAACTCGCTGCCCGTCGCGTCGCGCAGCAGCCGCAGCAGCAACTGCGGCTGCTCGTAGTGCTCCCAGTGGTCCTCGACGAACAGCATCGCCGGGCGCCGGCTGCGGTAGTCGTAGAGCTGGTCGAGGTCGAACGTGGCGATCGTGCGCGGCGAGCCCACGGTGAGCAGGTGCTCCCGGGCGAGGCGGCTGGCGTTGCCGGCGTCGACGAAGCCCGTCAGCGCGTGCACGAGCACCGGCCGATCGACGGCCGGCAGGTCGTCAGTGAGCTCGTAAAGTTCGCTGGGGTTCAGCACCGCAACGAGTCCCTTCCTCGGTTTAGTCGTGCAACCCGTCCTTGGGCCCGATCATTCCATCCGACACGGCCCAGGGATTCGTGAGGATCGCATACACGAGTTCGTCCACGGCCGACGTCAGCGACGTGAACGACGGGCCGGCGCCGGTGTACGGGTCGGACACCTGCAGCATCATCTCGTGGACGCCGCCCACCAGCGCGATCGCCAGCAGCGGGGACAGCCGCGGGATGGCCGGGTCGGCCGCGCGGGCCTCGTCCACCATTTCGACCAGCGCGTCGGCGAAGCGCCGCAGCATCTGCTGGCGCAGCCGGAACGCCTTCGGGCCGGCCGCCTGGATCTCCACCAGCAGGGTGCGGGTCACCGCGGGCATGCTCTCCAGCGCGGTGAGATACGCGGTCACCCAGTTGTTGATCATTTCCTTCCACGGCCGGCCGCCCTCACCCGCGGCGCTGCGCACGACGGCCAGCAACCGCTCGCAGCCCTGCTCGTACAGGGCCATCAGACAGGCCTCCTTGTCCGCGAAGTGCTCGTAGAACGTGCGCTTCGAGACCCGGGCGTGCATGACGATGTCCGCGATCGTCGTGGCCGCGTAGCCCTTCCCGGCGATCGCCTCAGCCAGCCCGCCCGTGAGGTCCTGCCGCAGCTCCTCGGCGGTTCTGGTGCTCGTCATGCGGCTGCCTCGCCCTTTCGCGACAATGTCTATGGGTGTTAGTTTGCCTGGTACTGAACGGTACCGCCGATTGGGGGACCCGCGTGAGGCGCAGCTTGTCCGGCCAGGTGGTGCTCGTCACCGGTGCCGCGCGCGGCATCGGCGAACACACCGCTCGCGAGGCCGCCGCCCGCGGCGCCCGGCTCGCGCTGGTCGGCCTCGAACCGGAGCGGCTCGAGGCGCTGGCCGCAGAGTTCGACGCGGTCTGGTTCGCCGCGGACGTGACAGACCAGGCCAGTATGACGGCCGCTGTCGAGGGGGTGCTCGCCGTCCACGGGCGCATCGACGCCGTCGTGGCCAACGCGGGCGTGGCCAGCCGCGGCACGGTGGCCACCGGCGACGTCGAGGCCCTTGTGCGTACCGTCGAGGTGAACCTGATCGGCGTCATGCGCACGGCCACGGCGTGCCTGCCGCACCTCATCGCCGCGCGCGGGTACCTGCTCATCGTCTCCTCGGCGGCCTCGTTCGCCGCGCTGCCCGGGATGGCGCCGTACTGCGCGTCGAAGGCCGGCGTCGAGCACTTCGGCAACGCCCTGCGCCTCGAGGTCGCTCACCACGGCGTCGCGGTCGGCACCGCGCACCCCTCGTGGGTCGACACCGACCTGGTCCGCGACGCCCAGGACGACCTGCCGGCCTTCAAGGACACGCTGCGCCGGCTCCCGGCCCCGCTGGGCTCCACCACCTCGGTCGAGCGCTGCGCGGCCGCGTTCGCCGACGCCCTGGAGCGCCGACGCCGCAAGGTGTTCGTGCCGCGCAGCGTGATGTTCGTGTACTGGCTGCGCACCTTCCTCGGCAGCCGCCTGTCGGAGAAGCTCATCGAGTCGCAGGCCCGGCGCAGCGTGCCGGTCATGGAGGAGCAGGTGCGCTCGCTGGGCCGCGGCTTCGGCGCGAACACCGCCGCCGCGGCCCGGGTGCGTCACGGTCTCGATGCGCAACGTCGCCGGCCCCACTGACGCGTTTAGCTCAGGCGTGACTCGTGGACCAGGATCGCCACCTGGACCCGGTTGGTGCAGCCCAGTTTGGCTAGGATCCGCGACACGTACGTCTTCACCGTCGCCACGCTCATGTGCACCGCGGCGCTGATCTCCGCGTTGGAGTGCCCCTCGGCGACCGCCTCGGCCACGTCGCGCTCCCTCGGGGTGAGCACCGCCAGGCCGCGCCGCGCCTCCGCGCCGCGGTCGTCGGCCGCGACGTGCGCGATGAGCTGCTGCACCACCGACGGCGAGAGCGTCTGTTCGCCGGCGGCGACCCGGCGTACCGCGTCGAGGATCGCCAGGGGCGGGGTGTCCTTGAGCAGGAATCCGTGCGCGCCCAGGCGCAGCGCCCGCAGCACGTGCTCGTCGGTGTCGAACGTGGTCAGCACGATCACCCGGGCCCCGTCGGGCTGCAGCGCCTCCAGCGCGGCCAGGCCGTCCATGCGCGGCATGCGGATGTCCATCAGTACCACGTCGGGGCGCACGGCCCGGACGGTACGCACCGCCTGAGCGCCGTCCGCGGCCTCGCCGACCACCTCGACGCCGGGGTCGCCGCCCAGCACCATCACCAGCCCCGCCCGCACCAGCGCGTCGTCGTCGACCACGACGACCCGGATCACTTCTCCCACGGCAGCCACGCCTCCAGTGCGATCTCCGGCTCGGCTCATTTCTTCCACGGCGGCCGTGCCTCCAGTGCGAACTTCGGCTCGGCTTAGAGCGACCGTGTCCTCCATGATCACGGAGCGAACGTGCTGCTCCTTGTGCATTTTTACTCCGTGATCACGGCGAACATGATAATCGGTCGACGCAGATCGCAGGCGCGGCCCGCGTCGCCCGAACTCGGCTTCTCGCGATGCCAAGCGCCCAATTGACGGTCACTCTTATTTCTTCCACGGCAGCCGTGCCTCCAGCTTGAACTCTGGCCCGGTGGCCGCCCGGCGCGGGCCGTGTTCGAGCCTGCCGCCGGCCAGGGCGACCCGCTCGGCCAGGCCCACGAGCCCCGACCGCGCGCCGGGCAGCGCGGGCGTTACCGGCGCGGCCGGCAGCCGGTTGCGCAGCCGGACCCGCAGCTCGTCCTCCCCGTTTCGGTCCAGCAGCACGGACACCTCCTCGCCGGGAGCGTGCTTGCGTGCGTTCGTCAGCCCCTCCTGCACCAGCCGGAACGCGGTGCGGTTCACCGCCGGCGGCAGCGAGGCCGGGTCGTCCACGCGATTGTCCAGCGCGACCGCCATGCCGGCCCGTCGCGCCTCGCCGACCAGTTCGTCGAGGTCGCCGAGATCCTGGCGGGGGCGCAGGTCGTCGCTGGAGCTCGTGCGCAGTACGCCCAGGATCTCCCGCAGTTCCTCCATCGCCTGGTGCGCGCTGGCCCGGATCGTCCCACCGGCCTCGGCGACCTGCACCCGGGTCAGGTCCGCGCGGATCTCCAGCGCCCCCGCGTGCAGGCTGATCAGCGAGATCCGATGCGCGAGCACGTCGTGCATCTCCCGCGCGATCCGCTCCCGCTCCAGCCCGCGCAGCATCTCGGCCCGTTGCTCCGCCTCCGCCTCGGCCCGCGTCGCGCGCTCGCGCAGTGTGGCGATCAGCTCGCGCCGGGTGCGTACCGCGGTGCCCCACGCCACCACGATCGCGATGATCGCCAGCCCGGCCGTGTTCGCGCCGATGATCTGCAGGTCGGGGTCCCGGTAGAGGATGCTGAGCGGGATCGGCGCCACGAAGTGCGCGGCCCCCACCCACAGCGCGGTGCGCAGTGGCCGGTGCACCGCGACGGTGAACACGGCGATCGCCGCCGCCCCGCCGGCCATGTCGGTGATCGCCGCCGGTGCGAGCAGCAGCAGCGCCACCCCGACCGGATGCGCCCGCCGCCACCACAGCAGCGCCACCGCCGGCACGGTGACCAGCCCGGACACCACCAGCCGTCCGTCGGACAGCACCCCGTTGTCCAGCCCGGAGGTCGCCGCGGTCAGCGCCACCAGCAGGGCGATGACCGTGCAGGCGACGTCGACCGTGACGTTGCGCGCCCGGCTCACGCCGCGTCCTCCGCTTCGCTCCGGCAGCCGCGCTCCGCGATGACCGACCCGGACCGGGCGCCGCATCGCTGCGTACCACTCACGGCTTCACCAGCGGTCGCCAGTGCTGCACGCTGCCGATCTCACGCACGGTGTACCCGAGCTTCTGCACCTCGTCGCGCAGCTCCGCCGCGTCGGCCGCGCTGCGGCTCTCCAGCGCCTTCGCCCGCGCGGCCAGCACGGCGTTGACCGCCGCCGGCAGGTCGGGCAGGTCGGGCACCCAGCGGCGGAACAGCCCCGCATACGGGTCGCCGTCCACCCACGGATACCCGTGCGCCCGGAACGCCCGCTCCACCTTCGGATTCGCCGCGTTCTCGAGCCGGTCCCGCACCACCTGCCGCGAGTCCCGGTCGAGCACGACCAGCTGGCGCCCGTCCACGAAGACGGCATCGACGTCGGGTTTCGCCACGGTACGCCGGGAGTCCCCGCTCACCACCGTCAGCCCCTCGTCGCCCACCGTCACCTTGAGCGACTCGTGCACCGCGCTGAACCCGACCACGGCCCCGAGCAGCGCACCACCCGCCACGGCGGCGAGCAGCCCCCACCCGCCGTCGAGGTGCCCCACGAGCCGCAACGGCCCCGCGAACGGCACCCATGGCAGCCCGAGCAGCCACCGCGCGACGACGGGCAGCAGATACCCGACCACGCCCCCCACCACGGGAAACCCGACCCCGACGACCACCCGGTCGCCGCGCGACAGCCCCAGCACGTGATTCGCCATGCCCCTCACGGTAGGCACCGCCCCGCCCACGGCACAGTCGCCAAAAGTCGCCCGTGCACGCCCCAAGCCCACCTCGACCCGCGGCACCGCACCGCGCTCGACCCGTGTCATGTCTGGGCGCGGGTTGGGTGGTCGGTGATGTGGATGGCCTGGATCCACGACGGTGGCGGCGGCGGGCGCTCGCCGATCAGGCCGGCGATCAGGCGGCAGCCGGTCGGTTCGGCGGGCCAGGGGGTCGCGCCGTCGGTGAGGACGACGATGATGTTCGGCGGGTCCGGGGCCGCGCGGGCCCGTTCGATGCCGACCCGCATGTCGGTGCCGCCGCCACCGCCGAGCCGGACCTGGTCGGCCTTTGTCACGCGGGTCACGGCATGTACGTCAGCGTCGCACGCCAGCACCGTCACACGGTTGCCGCGGATGCCGACGGCGCGCAGCACGCCGGTCACCTCGCCGAGCGCGGCGCCCAGGTCTCCGGCGCTCATCGAGCCCGACGTGTCGATCACGATCGCCACGCGCGGGAGCGGGCGGCGCAGGCTGGGCAGCACCACGCCGGGGAGGGCGCCGCTGCGGCGACCCGGGCGCGCATACGTGTAGTCGACCGCCCCGCTGGCCCACACCACCGCCTCCCGCAGCGCCCCGGTCAGCAGCCGCCGCCAGTCGATCACCGGCTCGGCGATCTCGTCCGCCCACCGCCGCCAGCCCGCCGGGACGTTGCCGCGCGTGCGCACGTGCGCGCGGATCGCGTCCGCGGTCTGTCGCCGGATCGCGTCCGCCTCGACCACGCGCACGGCAGGCGCCCCGTCGGCGCCGATCTCGCCCGCCACCGGGCCGTTGTGCGCGCCCGAGCCGCACTGCACGCGCGGCATGGGCGAGCGCGGAATGCCCGCCAGGTATTCCTCGAAGAGCCGCCCCGTCGCCAGCCCGAACGTCTTGGGCTCCACCCGGTCGACCGGCAGCGCCAGCCCGTCGTCGAGCAGGTCGTCGTTGATCTCGCAGTCCTGGGCGAGGTTGACCCGGTGATGGTCCTCGCGATCGGCGGTCACCAGCCGGTCCGCCCGCCCGTGGTGGTCGCGCAGGAGGTGTGCCACCTCATGGATCCACACCCCGGCGAGTTCTTCGACTGAGTAGGCCGCGACGAAGTCCGGGTTGACGTAAAGGCGCCAGTGCCGGTCGACGCCCATCGTCACGAGGTGCCAGGCCGGCACGACGGACAACGCGTAGAGCGCCGACGCCAGGTAGGGCCGGTGCGTCGCGGCCCGGTACCGCGCCGCGAGCAGCCTGGTCCGGTCGAGCACGCTCCCCGCCGCGGGCCGCTGCTCAAGCTCCGGCGGCTCCACGTCGAGCACGACCTGCTCCTCCGCCGCGCTGCTCGGCATCGCCACGGCGGCCGGCAAACCGGCCACGGAGCCGCCGGCCGAGGAGCCAGCCACGGACGCGCCCGTGGGCCACGACCCGGACGAGGCGGCGCCGAGCGTGGCCGTGGGCGAGGAGCTGAATGAAGGGGCGGCGACGGGCGCGGGTATGGGCATGGGCCCGGACGAGGAGGCGGCGGCGGGCGGAGGCGCGGTGGTGGCGGTGGGCGGGGCGCTGGGCGAGGCGACGGCGGGCGAGGTCGGGACGACGGTCGCGGTCGCGGGCATGGGCAAAGGTAAGGGCCCGGGCGGAGGCGCGGCGGTGGCGGTGGGCGGGGAGCCGGACGAGGCGGGGCCGGGCGTGGTCGTGGGCGAGGAGCTGGATGAAGAGGCGACGGCGGGCGAGGTGGGGGCGACGGTCGCGGGCGTGGGCAAAGGTAAGGGCCCGGACGGGGACGCGGCGGTGGCGGTGGGCGAGGAGCCGGACGAGGATGCGGCGGTGGGCGGGGCCGCGGCCGGGAGCGGGGAGTCGCCAGACGCGGGCGCGGCAGCGGTCATCGCAGTGCGCCCGACAGGCGGAGGATGTCGACGAACGCGTCGATCGTCGGCGGGACCGGCCAGGACCGTTCGCGCATCGTGGCCAGGTCGGTGGCGGCGCGGGCGGCCACGTCCGGCACGCCGGCGTCGACGGCCTTGGCCAGCACCGTCCACGCGGCCTCCCAGCGGGGGCGGCTGGTGTCGGACTGGACCGCGGAGACGACCGCGGTGAGGAACGCCAGCTGGCGGTCGCCGCGGTCGGGCAGGGTGAACGCGTCCGGGTTGGCCAGGACCCGGTTGGGGTCGGGCAGGTCGAGCTCGTCGAGGTAGTTGATGAGCTCGAGACCGGCGCCGTCGCCGATGGCGCCGATGAGCGCGGTCGACAGGGCCTCCCGCGAGGCGTCGCTGGCCAGGGCGAAGGTGATCAGGCGCAGGGCCATCTCCCAGGTGCGCGGGGACGGCCAGGCGCCGCCGCGGGCCTCGGCGTCGGCCGGCAGGTGGTGGCTGAGGCCGGGGCGGGCGGTGAGGAAGCCCGACAGCGTGCCGCGGGCGCGGGCCAGCGCGGAGCCGGCCCGGCGCGGGTCGATGCGCGGGATGTCGGCGGTAGGCCAGGTGCCGGCCAGGCCGCGGGCGACAACCGCGGGGTCGTGCGTCCAGTGCAGGTGCACGAACCGGTTGGCCAGCGGCGGGCTCAGGTGCCAGCCGTCGGCGGCGCTGGCGGGCGGGTTGGCCGCGGCGACCACCCGGACCCCGGGCGGGAGCTCCAGGCTGCCGACCCGCCGCTCGAGCACCACGCGCAGCAGCGCGGCCTGCACGGCCGGCGGCGCTGAGGACAGCTCGTCGAAGAAGACCAGGCCGACGCCGCGGCGGGTGAGCCGGACCGCCCAGTCCGGCGGGGCCATCGGCACGCCCTGGGTCGCCGGGTCGTCGCCGACGACCGGCAGGCCGGCGAAGTCCGACGGCTCGTGGATGCTCGCGATGACGGTCTCCATCGGCACCTCGAGCCGGTCGGCGAGCTGCTGCAGCGCGGCCGACTTGCCGATGCCGGGCTCGCCCCACAGCAGCACCGGCAGGTTGGCCGACACCGCAAGCGCCAGTGCCTCCAGTTGGACGTTGTCCCGCCGCTCCACCCGGGTCGCGCGCGTCGCCGCCAACAGCTCGTCCGCCGCCGCCAGCAAGGTCGATGCCTCCGTCATGTGGCAGAGATTAGCGAGGGGGTACGACACAAAATCGCGGCAATAGGACGCGGCACCGCACGCCGAGCTCGGCGCGGGCGACGAGGGCGCTCACCGGTACACGCTCACGATCTCGCTCGCCAGCGGGGGCTCATGGCCGGGCAGCAACTCGGCGATCGCACGCTTGACGCGGCGCGGTACGCCGGGGCCGAGCGTGAGCCGGCGCAGCGCGGTGCGGCCGCTCTGGACGGCGGCGAGCAGGAGCTTGGCGCCGCGGCCGCGCACGCCGGTATGCCGCAGGTCGAGGCGGCGCAGCGGGCTGCCGGGCAGCGCCTCGGCGAGCACCGCCGCGCCGGGGTCGCCGATCGTGTTGTCGACGGCGCCGAGCACGCGCAGCGACTGCGGCCGGCTGAGGTCCAGGCCGTCCAGCAGCGGCAGGCGCGCGGCGACCGGCCCGGCGTCGGTCAGGCCGTTGCCGCCCAGGCCCAGCGTGGTACCGCCGGATGAAAGCTCCGGCAGCAGCCGGGCGACGCCGTCGTCGCCGAGGCGGTTCGCGGCGAGGAAGAGGCCCGTCACCCCGCACTCCGACAGCAGCCGGCCGAGCAGGGGCGCGGCGGACGGTCCGAGGCCGTTGCCGCCGAGGAAGACGCGGGTCACCGGCCGCGACCGGGCCGCGAGCGCGTCGACCAGCCGCGCCAGGCCGGCCTCGGTCAGCCCGGTGTTGACGAGGTCGAGGGTCGAGATCGACGAGTTGCCGCGCAGCATGGCCGCCAGCGACGCGATCCCCGCGTCGCCGAGGGGGTTGCGCTTGAGCCACAGCGCGGTCACCGACGAGTCGTCGGCGAGGCGCTCGAACAGCGGTTCCGCGCCGCCGGCGTCGATGGCGTTGCAGCCGAGGTACAGCGTCTGGACGCCGTGGCCGGGGGCGAGGGCCGCCGCCAGGGCCGCCGCGCCGGGCGCGCCGAGGCCGTTGGTCCCAAGCAGCAGGTGTACCGCGTGTGGCGAGCCCACCACACGGTCCAGCACCCGGGTCACGCCGTCGGCGCCGAGCCCCTGTTTGCACAGGTCCAGCCGCCCGTCAGGCTGCAGCGTGCCCAGCGGAAACCGCTCGGTGCCGGCGACGTCGGCGGGGTCGGCCAGCCGCGACAGGAGCGGCTCGAGGAGCGTTAGATCCGCCTGCGGTACCGCAGGAGCCGCCAGTATCGGACACGCGATCTCTACCACGGCACCACCCGGTAATCCTTGAGGAACACGCCGTGTACCCGGTCGCCGTGCACACCGCGCACGATCGGGTCGTAGACACGCGCGGCGCCGTCGACGACGTCCAGCGGCACCCGGAAACCCCTGCGGTGCGACGCCTCCCGCACCGGCTGCGGCCACTCGTTGGTGACCCAGCCGGTGTCGACGCTGGTCACGTGGATGCCCTCGGCCGCGTACTCGCCCGCGATGGTCCGGGTGATCATGTTCAGCCCGGCCTTGGCCATGTTGGTGTGCGGATGGTTGGCGGTCTTGTGCTCGCGGCTGAAGCTGCCCTCCATCGCCGAGACGTTCACCACGTACCGGTCGGGAAACGGCGAGGCGCGCAGCAGCGGCCGCAGGCGCGCGATCAGCAGGAACGGCACGAAGGCGTTGATGACCTGCACCTCCATCCACTCGCGCGGGGTCACCTCGTGCAGCTTGAGCATCCAGCTGTTGACGGGGCGCAGGTCGAGCGGCTCGCCGGTCTCGTCGAGGGCGCCGGCCGGGAAGAACAGCTCGGCCGCGGACGACGGCAGCGCGGGGCGGCCCTCGGCGGCAGCGAGCTCGCGGTAGTACCACGGCGGCCGCTGGATCGTCTGGGCGGCGTTGTTGACCAGGATGTCGAGGTGGTCCCAGCGCTTCGTGACGGCGTCGACGAGGCCGACGACGGCGGGCAGGTCGAGGAAGTCCACGCCGTGGATGTGCAGGCGCGGCAGCCACTGCCCGGCGTCGGGTACGAGCCCGAAGCGACGCTCCGCGTCGCGCGGGAACCGCGTGGTGACGACGACCTCGGCGCCGTCGCGCAGCAGCTTCAGCGCCGTCTCGAAGCCGATCTTGATCCGGCCGCCGGTGACCAGCGCGCGGCGCCCGGTGAGGTCGCAGCGGGCGGTACGCCGGGCGCCGTTGCCGGCCGCGCACTCCGCGCACATCCGCGGGTAGTCCTGGGGCACCGTGCGATACAGGGACTTGCAGACGTAGCAGCGCCTCGGCCGTACCAGATCGGGATCATCGGGGGAAGGCGCGATCAGCAGCCGGCGGTCATGCTCGCGGGCCGCCGCGCGCCGAGCGCCCCGCTGCCGTTTCTTCCGGGAGTTGTACGCCTGGTCGGCGGCCGCCCACACCGCCCGCACCCGCTCGTCGGCGGGGTCGGCGTCGCCGATGGCGGCGAGCACGCGAAGGCACGCCTCGACGTCGGCGGGGTCCAGCGGCACCGCAGTATGGTAACCAGCCGGTGGAAGGGGGCGGACCGGCCGGAATCGACCTCTGCGCTACGACCCCGCCGGCGCGAAGCTCACCGGGCGCACCCGTGGCTGGTAGAGCTGGTGGAGCACGAAGGTGTTGCCGTCCGGGTCGGAGAAGCTCGTGACCCGCGAGAACGGCCCCTCCTCGATCGGCGAGTCGAAGATGATGCCGCGCTCGGCCAGTTCCTCGTACGTCCGCTCGATGTCGTCGGTGTCGAGGACGACGCCGCGCAGCGACCCGGCCGGCATGGACTCGAACCAGGTGACGAGCGTGAAGGAGGTCTGCCCGTGCTTCGGCGCGACCTCGACCCAGCGGCGGTCGCCCTCATCGACGTCGCTGACCAGCTCCCATTCCAGCGCGTTGACGTAGAAGTCGCGGGCGCGGTCCTGGTCGGTCACGGGGATGGACACGATCTGCACGTGGTCGATGGGCATGGCCGGCTCCTCGCGACGTCGCGGCACCTTTCCCGCACGGTACCGCCTCCGGCCAGGAGCTTTACGGCGATTCCTACAGTTGCACCCATTCTGTGCGGACCGGCACGAATGCCCCGTCGACCTCGGGTTCGCAGCGCAGCCGCACCGGGCCCGTCGCGATGCCCTCGAACCGGAAGCGCCCCTCGGCGTCGGCCGACGTCTCGTGCGACCCGCCCGGCGACTCGACCACCACCCGCGCCGCGACGACCGGCGCGAGCTCGCCGACCACGTCGACGGCGCCCGCGCGCGAGGTCACCTGCACGTCGATGGTCAGTGCGCCGCCGAGAAACGTCAGCACCCGCGGCGTGCCGCCGCGGACGGCGATCAGCCGATCGAGGGAGTCGCGGACCAGCTCGGCGAGGGCCGCGTCGGGGTCGCGCCACGCGAGGCTCGCCCGCGCGGCGGCCAGGACGGCGGGTGGCACCGGGTCGTGCCGGCCGGCGATCTCACGCAATGAGCTCAGCACCTCTTCCTCCCCGATCATCGGGTAGGCCCTGCCCAGCAGCAGTGGCTCATGTCGAAGCCGCCAATCGTCGGCGCAGCGTGCCCAGGCAGCGCTTGCGAGTCGGACCGATACTGCCGATCGGCACGTTGAGCGCGGCCGAAACCTCGGCGTAGCTCGGCGGCGGATCGGCGATGAGCACCCGCAACAGCTGCTGGCACTGGCCGGACAACGCGCGGAACTCCTGCCAGAGCGCGGCGTCGCGCTCGTCGCGCAGCACGCCCGCATCGGGCTCGTCCTCGACCTGGTCGAGGCCGATCTGGACCCCGAGGTGGCCGACGAAGTCACCGGCCGAGCCCGCGGGGACGTCGCGGCCGCCCTTGCGCAGCAGGGCGATCGCCTCGCGCCGGGCGGTGGTGGCGAGCCAGGAGCCGAGCTTGTCGGCCTCGCGAACGTCGTCGACGTGTTCGACCAGGCGAAGCCAGGTCGCCTGGCTCACGTCGGCGGCGTCGGACCGGCCGAGCTGGTAGCTGCGCGCCACCGACCAGACGAGGTTGGCATATCGATCCACAATGGACGACCACGCACGTTGGTCGCCGGCCGCGGCCGCCCGCAGAAGTGCGGCGTTTGCGTGCTCACCTGTACTTTCGGGGTCGGCCATGGCTCCGAAGGGTAGCATCGTGACCCCCGGGCGACGGGGCGCGGCGACCAGCGTCCCGCATCCCGTCACCCGCCTCCCCCCGGTGCGACGCATGGCCGTCACGCCACCCCGGCACAGCGGCCGAACCGCAGGCCCGCCCCGGCGGTGACGGCCTCCGCGGCGAGCCGGGCGGATCCGGCCGCCAGCAGCGCGTCGGCGATCGCCGCGGCGACGAACGGCGCGGCGAACGACGTCCCGCTCCATCTCGCCCAGCCGTCCGGAAAGCTCTCGTGGTGCACGAACGTGCTGACCACGTCCGCGCCCGGGGCCGCGAGCGTGACCCACGTCCCGGTGTTGCTCCACTCACAGATGCGCCGGCCGTCGTGGGCGGCGACCGCGACCACGCGCCGCCGCCACGGCGCGCTCGTCCCGGCGTACGCGGCCGGCCAGAAGGGCCGGTCGCGCTGGCCGTCGTTGCCGGCCGCCGCCACGACCACCCGGTCGCCGCTGGTCAGCAGGCCCGCTAGGGCCGCCGTTAGCAGGACCGGAGGCCGGTCGTCGAGCGAGTATCCCCCCAGCGAGAGGTTGATGATCGGATCGTCGCCCGCCTGCCGGAACGCCGCGACGAGGTCGCTCTCCCGGCAGACCCCGAACGTGTCGACGATCCGCATCAACCTCGGCTGTACCCGCCGCGACCGGCCCAGCATGACCCCGGCGACGAAGTTCGCATGCCCCGCGTCGCCGTCCATAATCCCGTCGTCGCCGATGTCCGCGTCGGACTCGTAGTCCTCCGTGACGTACCGGTCCTTCGGCAACGGGCTGTTCAACCACACGCCGGCGTCCAGCACCAGCACGCGTACCCCGTCGGTGCCGTCCGGCGCGGTGAGCACCCCGGGCGGCGCCGGGCGCGGCGGCCCGTATGGCCCGGCGTGCTCCAACGCCGTCGACACGAAGACGTGGTTGGGCCCGGCGGCCACCCGTATGTCGCCGGCCGCCTCGGCCTGTACCCGCACGCGCCGAGCGGCCCGCGCGACGTCCAGGCCGGCCAGCCGCACCCGCCGGAATCCGTTCGGGACATCCCCCTCCTCCACGATGTCCCGACCGGAGAAGCCCTGCTCGGCGAACGCCTGCCGCGCGGTGGCGAAGTGGTCGTCGAGCACCAGCAGCTCATCGGCGACGAAGCGCACCGGCGTTCCGTCCGCCCGGTCCTCGCGGCGCACCCAGGACAGGCCACCCAGCCGCCGGGCCCGCCGGGAGCGCCACTCGTCCGAACCGGCGTCCGCCGCCATTGGCTCCTCCTCACCGTCTCGTCGTCGGTCTCGACACACAAGAGGAGAGCCATCGAGTTCCTGATACATCCACCCCCGCTGTTTCTTGTCGTACCCCCACGGCATGATGAGCGCCGTGGCGAGTATCGATCAGCGGACGGTGACCCGAGAGCTCACCGTGCTCGAGGTGAGCAGCGGGGACAAGTCGGCCGTGGTCCGGCCGGACGACACCGTGACCATCGGCCGCGACGCCGCCAACGACCTCGTGGTCGAGGGCGACCTGATCTCCCGCCGGCACGCGGAGGTGATCTGGAACGACGACGGCTGGTTCCTGCACGATCTCGAGAGCAGCAACGGCACCTTCGTGGCGGGGGAGAAGGCCGCGTATGTCGCCGCCACCGACGGCGGTGAGGTGCACCTCGGCTCGGCCGACGGGCCGCCGGTGCGATTCAAGGTGGTCACGATCACCGAGCAGGTGCCGGTCCAGCCCTCGCCGCCCCAGCCGCGCGAGGGGACGCCGCACGAGTTCGAGGCCGGCCGCATCCGCATCGGGCGTGGCGCCGGCAACGACATCGTCCTGAGCGACCTGCGCAGCTCGCGCAACCACGCCGAGCTGCGCCGCACTCCGACCGGCTTCGAGGTCGTCGACCTGGGCAGCCGCAACGGCACGTTCCACAACGGCCAGCAGGTCACCCGGCAGGACGTGAGCGCCGGCGACCTGATCTCGATCGGCCGGCACGAGTTCATCTTCGACGGCGCCCGGCTGCACGAGTTCGTGGACAGGGGCCCATCCTCGCTCATCGCCGACGACCTCACGGTGCGGATCAAGGACGCGGTCCTGCTCGACGACGTCAGTTTCGCGCTGGCCGAGGGCAGCGTGCTCGCCGTCATCGGCCCCTCCGGCTGCGGCAAGTCCACCCTGGTCAAGGCGGTCGCCGGGCTGCGCCCCGCCACCCAGGGCACGGTGCGCTACGACGGCCGTGACCTCTACGCCGACTACGCGGAGCTGCGTTATCGCATCGGCATGGTCCCGCAGGACGACGTGCTGCACCGCCAGCTCACCGTGCGCCGTGCGCTGCGCTTCGCCGCCGCCCTGCGCTTCGCCGACGACGTGCCGCGCGAGGATCGCAGCGCCCGGGTCGCCGAGGTGCTCAAGACCCTCAACCTCACCGAGCGGGCGAAGCAGCGCATCGACAGCCTCTCCGGCGGCCAGCGCAAGCGCGTCTCCGTCGCGCTGGAGCTGCTCACCGAGCCCTCCCTGCTCTTCCTGGACGAGCCCACCTCCGGCCTCGACCCGGCGCTGGACAAGGAGGTCATGGAGGAGCTGCGCCAGCTGGCCGACCGGGGCCGCACGGTCGCCGTCGTCACGCACAACGTCATGCACCTCGACCTGGCCGACCGCGTCCTGGTGCTCACGGTCGGCGGCCGGATGGGATATTTCGGGCCGCCCGGCGAGCTGCTGGACTTCTTCGGCGCCGAGGACTATGCGGAGGTGTTCCGCGAGGTCACCGGCAATGCCGAGCACTGGGTGCGCAGATATCGCTCCTCCGATCTCTACGAGCGCTACGTCACCGATCAGATCGCGGAGGCGCCGCCGCCGAAGCCGGAGGCGGTCGAGCAGGTGAGGGGCTCCGTCCCGGCCCAGCGCACCGCCGCGCCTTCCGCGCACGCCGCGTCCGCCGTCGCCGGTGAGCCGACCGCCGTGCGGGCGATGCCCGCCGGGCCGGACGCGCCGGCAGAGTCGCGGACGGTTGCGCAGCAGCCTGCGTCCCGCCACGCGCCGGGTGAGTCGCGGACGGTTGCGCAGCAGCCTCCGGCCCGCCCTGCGCCGGGTGAGTCGCGGACGGTCGCGCAGCAGCCTGCGTCCCGCCTCGCGCCGGGTGAGTCGCGGACGGTCGCGCAGCAGCCTCCGCGCCGCCCCGGCCCGGCGACCGCGGACCTTCCCGGTGCCGATGCCGGCGGCGCGAAGCCGGGTGGCCACACCTCGGGCGGTGCCGACGTGGGCGGTGCGGAGGCTGGCGGGCGGTCCGGCGCGGCGATCGGCCGGGCCCGGGTCAGGCTCGGCGGGGCGTCGCTGCGCAGCCGGGCGCTGCACCCCGCGGCGCCGATCCGGCAGTTCCTCACCCTCTGCCTGCGCATGCTCTGGGTGACCGCCGCCGACCGCGGTTTCAGCGTCTTCATGGTCGGGCTGCCGCTCGCCCTCGCGCTGCTCACCCGCACCGTGCCGGGGGACAACGGGCTGGCGCCGGGGCCGGGCCCGACAGGGTTCAGCCTGGAGGCCCAGCGGCTGCTCGTCGTGCTCGCCGTCGGCGCGGCGTTCCTGGGCACGGCCGCCGCCATCCGCGAGATCGTCAACGAGTCGACGATCTACAAGCGCGAGCGCGCCGTCGGCCTGTCCGCCGGGGCGTATCTCGCCTCCAAGGTCTTCGTCTTCTCCGTGATCATCATCGTGCAGACGGCGCTGTTCACCTGGCTGGCGCTGCTGGGCAAGAAGCGGCCGCTGGACCCGCTGATCCTCCCCGAGCACTGGCTCCTCGAGATCATCATCCCGGTCGCCCTGGTCGCGCTCGCGTCGATGGCGTTCGGCCTGCTGGTCGGCGCCCTGGTGAAGACCACCGAGCAGACCACCCCGGTGCTCGTCGTCGTGGTGATGGCTCAGCTCGTGCTCTCCGGCGGCCTGTTCGAGCTCGACGGCCAGAAGGTCCTGGAGCAGATCTCCTGGCTCTTCCCGACCCGCTGGGGCCTGGCCGCCGGCGCGTCGACGGTCGACCTGCAGGCCATGGTCTGGCAGATCAAGGACTCGCTGTGGGAGCACACGACGGGCGCCTGGTGGCGCTCGGTGTTCATCCTGCTCGTCCAGATCGTCCTGCTCATCGGCCTGGCTCGGCTGGCCCTGCGCCGCTCCGAGCCCGGCCGTCACTGACACCTTCGCGCCGGCGCCCGCCTCCCGCGGGCTCGGCGCGGAGCATCTCACCCGCACGGCGGCCCCGCCGGGTGGTCGCCGTGCGGGCTGCCCGCGGCTCGCGCTGAGTGGTGGCTGGGCGAAATGTGCGGAAACCGGCGCCGGCCAGCGCCGCAGCGCGCACCGTGGGACAGGGCGTGCCTCGGCTCACCGGCCGCGGCGAGGCCGGCGGCGAGGGCGGCGGCGAGGGCGGGACGCTGACCGCGCCGCGGTGCGTGCGAAGCCGTGAGCCGCGTCGTTCACCTGGCCGGACAAATCGCGCGAATCACGGTGGCCGGGTGTGATGGGCGTCGCGTGAACCGTGGCGCGGCTGGGGATATTGTTCGCTTGGCTAAGTAAAACTGCCGCACAGGCGGGCGAGAACGACGGAGAGAAGACGATGTCAGACGCGATCCGTGCCGAGACGGTGTTCATCGGTGAGGAGCAGATCCAGGCGTACCAGGCCCGGCCGCTCGACGCCGGGACGGTTCCCGGCGTCGTGGTGATCCACCACCTGCCCGGGTTCGACGAGGCAACCAAGGAGATCGTGCGCAAGTTCGCCGCGCACGGATACTCGGCGATCTGCCCCAACCTGTTCTGGCGCGAGGCGCCCAACGCCGCACCCGACGACGCGTCGGCCTTCGTGCGCGGCCAGGGCGGCATCCCCGACGAGCAGATCATCCGCGACGTGGCGACCGCGGCCGCGGCGCTGCGCGCGCTGGACAACGCCAACGGCAAGGTCGGCGCGATCGGGTACTGCTCGGGCGGGCGCCAGGCGCTGCTGGTCTCCACGGCGGTCGACCTGGATGCCGCCGTCGACTGCTACGGCGCGTTCGCGCTCGAGGCGCCCCCGGCCGGCGCGGGGCTGAAGACGCAGCCGATCAAGGACCGCCTGCAGGACGTGCGCTGCCCGGTGCTGGGCCTGTTCGGCGCCGACGACCAGTTTCCCGCACCGGCGGAGGTCGCCCGCCTCGCCGAGCTGATGGCCCAGCACGGCAAGAGCTTCGAGCACCACAGCTACGAGGGCGCCGGCCACGCGTTCTTCGCGGTCGACCGCCCGTCGTACCGCCCGCAGGCCGCCGTCGACGGCTGGCAGCGCGTCTTCGCGTTCTTCGGTCAGCACCTGGAGGCCTGACATGTGCACGTACGAGACGGAGACCGTCGACATCGAGGGCGCCGGCAAGGGCGCGGCGGGCTGGTTCGACCTGACGCGGGCCGCGGTGTACGTCGACCACCCGCAGCGAGCGCCGTTCGGCCACACCGTGAACATCGACTTCGCGAACCCGGCCGCGGGACCCTCGGCGCGGGTCGCGGTCGAGCTGACGGAGGAGGCGGCGCTGGCGCTCGTGGCGGCGATCCAGCGCGCCATCGCCCACGCCCCGGCCGGCCTGGCCAGCGCGAACACCCCGGTCTGACGCCGGCGCCGGCACCGTGGCCGCGGCTGCGGTGCCGGTCCGTCCGGCGAGCGGCGACGTGAGCCCACGCGGAGCAAACGGCCCGCACGGAGGCGAGGGACCACGAGCCCTACCCAAACGCGGGCGGGGCCGAGCAGGATCGTAGGATGGGCGCCTACCACGACACGTACCAGCGCAGCCTCACCGACCCCGAGTGGTTCTGGCGTGACGCCGCCGCGGGCGTGGACTGGACGCGCATGCCGATGCGGATCCTGGACGCCGACCGGCCGCCGTTCTTCCGGTGGTTCCCCGACGCCGAGCTCAACACCTGCCACAACGCCCTCGACCGGCACGCGCACGCCGGGCGCGGGGACGCGACCGCGCTGGTGTACGACAGCCCGGTGACGCAGACCGTCCGGCGGTACACCTTCCGGGAACTGCGTGACGAGGTCGCCGTCTTCGCGGGCGCCCTGCGCCGGCTGGGCGTGGGCCGGGGCGACCGGGTCGTCATCTACATGGCGATGGTTCCCGAGGCCGTCATCGCGATGCTCGCGTGCGCGCGGCTCGGCGCGGTGCACTCGGTGGTGTTCGGAGGCTTCGGGCCGAAGGAGCTCGCCGCCCGCATCGACGACGCGCGCCCGAAGGTCGTCGTGGCCACCTCGTGCGGGATCGAGGGGAGCCGGATCGTGCGGTACAAGCCGCTGCTGGACGCCGCCCTCGACGAGGCGGAGCACCGGCCCGGGCGCTGCGTGATCCTGCAGCGCGAGCAGGCCCCGGGCGAACTGCGCGACCGCGACGTGACCTGGGCGGACGCGGTGGCGGGCGCCAAGGCGGCCGAGTGCGTGCCGGTGGCGGCGACCGACCCGCTGTACGTCCTCTACACCTCCGGCACCACCGGGCGCCCGAAGGGGATCGTGCGTGACAACGGCGGCCACGCCGTGGCGCTGACCTGGTCGATGGCGAACATCTTCGGCTGCGGCGCCGGCGACGTGTTCTGGGCCGCGTCCGACGTCGGCTGGGTCGTCGGGCACTCCTACATCGTGTACGCGCCGCTGCTGGCCGGCGCGACGACCGTGCTCTATGAGGGCAAGCCGGTCGGCACCCCGGACGCCGGCGCGTTCTGGCGGGTGGTGCAGGATCACGGGGTCAACGTGCTGTTCGCCGCGCCGACCGCGATCCGGGCGATCCGCAAGGAGGACCCGGACGGCGCGCGCATCGACCGCGCCCGCACGAAGTCGCTGCGCGCGCTGTTCATGGCCGGCGAGCGCCTCGACCCGCAGACGTACGAGTGGGCCGGCGAGCGCCTCGGCGTGCCGGTCGTCGACAACTGGTGGCAGACCGAGACCGGGTGGCCGATCGCGGCGAGCCCGCGCGGCCTGGAGGCGATGCCGACCAAGCCGGGTTCGCCGTCGGTACCCGTGCCCGGCTTCGACGTGCGCGTGGTCCTGCCGGACGGCTCGGACGCGCCGGCCGGCACCGACGGGTCGATCGTCATCCGGCTGCCGCTGCCGCCGGGCTGCCTGCCGACGCTTTGGGGCGACGACGAGCGGTTCGTCGGGTCGTACCTCAGCGCCTTCCCTGGCAACTACCTGACCGGCGACGGCGGCCGGTTCGACGAGGACGGGTACCTCTTCGTCATGGGCCGCACCGACGACGTCATCAACGTCGCGGGCCACCGGCTTTCCACGGGCGCGATGGAGGAGGTGCTGGCCGCCCACCCGGCGGTCGCCGAGTGCGTGGTCATCGGCGTCGAGGACGAGCTCAAGGGCCAGGTGCCGCGCGGCTTCGTGGTGCTCAAGTCCGGCTTTGAGCACCACGAAGCCGCACCCGACGCGGTGACGGCCGAGCTGGTCCAGCTCGTGCGCGAGCGCATCGGGGCGGTGGCGAGCCTGCGCAGCGTCCAGGTCGTCGCCGCGCTGCCGAAGACCCGCTCCGGCAAGATCCTGCGCCGTACCATGCGCGGCATCGCCGACGGGCGCGAGGAGCCGGTCCCGTCGACGATCGAGGACCCGGCGGTGCTGGACGCCCTGCGCCAGGTGCTGCGGCCAAGCTGAGAGCGAACACGCTCACGGCGAACGGGGGGTCCCGAGCGGGGCGTCCGGCCCTACCGTCAAGACATGGCCGACCTTGACATCCCGTTCGACAGCGCCGTGTTCGACCGGCTGCTCGCCAAGCGCATCATCGTCCTCGGCACCGAGGTCAACGACGAGAGCGCCAACCGCATCTGCGGGCAGCTCATCCTGCTCGCCGCGGAAGACCCCGACAAGGACATCAGCTTCTGGATCAACTCACCCGGTGGGGCCGTGCACGCCGGGCTGGCGATCTACGACACGATGAGGTTCATCCGCAACGACGTGTCGACGGTCGTCATGGGCATGGCCGCCTCGATGGGGCAGTTCCTGCTCAGCGCCGGCACGCCCGGCAAGCGCTACGCCCTGCCCCACTCGCGGGTGATGATGCACCAGCCGTCGGGCGGCATCGGCGGTACGGCCGCGGACATCGCCATCCAGGCGGAGCAGATGCTGTTCACGAAGAAGACGATCCAGCGGCTCATCGCCGAGCACACCGGGCAGACCGCCGAGCAGATCGAGGAGGACTCCGACCGGGACCGCTGGTTCACCGCGTCCGAGGCGCTCGACTACGGGTTCGTGGACCGGGTCGTCGCGGCCGCCGAGCAGCTCGCCCTTTCCTAGGCCGCGCGGGGAGATCTACAGTCCCCGGTGTGAGCATCCAACCCGAAGTGGCGCCAGAGCAGGCCGGATTCGACGCGCGGCGGCTGGCCCGCCTGGACGCCCACTTCGCGCGGTACGTCGACGACGGCCGCCTGGCCGGCTGGCAGCTCACCGTCGCGCGCGACGGCCGGGTGGTGCACAGCAGCGTCTACGGCCATCGCGACACCGAGGCCGGGCTGCCGGTCGAGCCGGACACCCTCTGGCGGCTGTACTCGATGACCAAGCCGATCACCTCGGTCGCGGCGATGATGCTGTGGGAGGAAGGCCGCTTCGAGCTCACCGACCCGATCGCCGGGTGGCTGCCCGAGTTCCGCGACATGCGCGTATATCAGAAGGGTTCGGTGAGCCAGCCGTTCACCGTCCCGGCGACCGAGCCGATCCGGGTGTGGCACCTGCTCACCCACACCTCCGGCCTGACGTACGGCTTCCTGAACACCTCCGTCGTCGACGCCCTGTACCGCAAGGCCGGCTACGACACGGCCGGCAAGCCCGGCGCCGACCTGGCCGAGACGTGCCGCGACTACGCCGCCCTGCCGCTGCTGTTCCAGCCCGGCACCGCCTGGGGCTACGGGGTGAGCACCGACGTGCTCGGCCGGCTCATCGAGGTGATCTCCGGGGTGTCGCTGCCCGAGTTCGTGCGCACGCGGATCCTCGAGCCGCTCGGCATGGGCGACACCACCTGGTCGGTGCGGCCGGGCGAGCCGAGGATGGCCGCGCTGTACGTCCCGACCCCGGACGGCCGCCGGGTGCGCTTCGACCCGATGGGCAGGCTCGCGTACGAGGAGCCGGAGGCCCCGTCGGGCGGCGGCGGCCTGATCTCGACCGCCGCCGACTACCAGCGGTTCATGAACATGCTGCTCAACCGGGGCGCGGGCCTGCTCGGCCCGCGCACGGTCGGCTTCATGACCCGCAACCACCTGCCCGGTGGCGCCGACCTGGACACGCTGCAGACCGGCGGCTTCGCCGAGACCACGTTCGAGGGCATCGGCTTCGGCCTGGGCTTCGCCGTGGTCCGCGACCCGGTGCCGGCCCGGGTGTGGAGCTCCCCGGGCACGTTCTACTGGGGCGGCGCGGCGAGCACGGCCTTCTGGGTGGACCCCGTCGAACGGCTCACCGTCGGCTTCTACACCCAGCTCGTGCCGTCCAGCACGTACCCGCTGCGCTCCCAGCTGCGCCAACTGATCTACAGCGCTCTTACCGACTAGACGAAGGACAGGTTGCCGCCCCCGGTGGCCACCTTCAGCTTGTGCACCGAGCCGGCGTCGCTCTTGACCGTGCCGCTCTGCTTGCCGCCGTCGAGCTGGGCGTCCAGCGCGTACCCGTCCGAGGTCAGCCGCAGGTTGACGTTGCCGCCGCCGCTGTCGAGCTCGATGCGGTCCGGCGCCTGGGTGATCTTCAGGTCGACCGGTCCGCCGCCGGTGCGCGCGGTGAGCTCCGGCGGGGCCAGGGCCTCGCCGGACAGCGCGCCGCCGTCGGACTGCACGTCGATGAGGCCGGTGAGGCCGGTCATGGCGATCCGCCCGCCGGAGCTGTCCAGTCGCACGCTGAGCGTCGAGGGCATCTCGATCTCGTACGAGATCGAGCAGTCGTTCTTCGGGCAGCCGGTCGAGGTGAGGATGAGCTCGCCGCCGTCGAGCGTCTGCTTGCGCCCCGGCTTGTCGGTCTTGTACCGCTGGATCTCCGTCACCTTGATCGTGGGCCCGGTGCCGGCCTTGATCGTGATCGCGCCGCCCTCGCTGCCCACCTCGACGACGCTCACGTCGTCCTTCACCTCGAACGAGCTGTTGGCGGTCTGCTCCGGCGCGTCCTTGCCGGGCGTCGTCGGCGCGGGATTGGGGCCCGCGCAGGCGCCGAGGGTCAGCAGGGCGAGGGCAGCGGGGGTGAGGACCAGCAGAGGCAGTGACTTCACGGGGGCCAGCTTCGCACGCGGAGCACGACGATCTTCGGTAGGGTCGCCGCCGTGAACCTCATCGATTCCGCCTACGCCCGGGCCGAGGCCAACGGGTTCGGGCAGTCCTGCGAGCCGCCAGTCGGGCGGCTCCTCGCCACGCTCGCGGCCGCCCTGCCGCCCGGCGCGAGGGTTCTGGAGATCGGCACAGGCGCCGGTGCCGGCACCGCCTGGCTGGCCAGCGGCCTGCTGCCACGCACCGACGTCAGCGTCGTCTCGGTCGAGCTCGACCCGGCCATCTCCGCGATCGCCGCGCAGGGGGAGTGGCCCGCGTTCGTCGAGCTGCGGGTGGGCGACGCCCTGGAGTTCCTGGCCGCGGCGGAGGGCGGCTTCGACCTCATCTTCGCCGACGCGATGGCCGGAAAGTCCGAGGGGATCGAGCACACCCTGGCGCGGCTCAACCCGCGCGGGACGCTCGTCGTGGACGACATGCGGGCGGTCGACGACTGGCCCGACGCCTTCAAGGTCCGGCAGGACCTGGTCCGCAGGACCCTGCTCGACGACCCCGGGCTGGTCTGCGTGGAGCTTGAGCACGGCACCGGCGTGATCATCGGCGTCCGTCGACCCCCGACAGGCTGAACGGCCCCGCAGGGGGTCGGCCGCCCGGCCGCTGACGCGCGGCGGGCGGGGTGGGTACCGTCAGCAACGATGAGTGCGGTCGTGCTGGCCCTGCACGGGCTGCTGGTGGACGGGACGACGGCGACGATCGAGCCGGTGCTCGCCGGGCTCCTCGTCGCCGACGAGCCCCGGCTCGTACTCGATGTGTCGCAGGTGACGGTGTGCGATACGACCGGAGCGGCGCTGCTGGTCAACGTCGCCGGCATGGCCCGTGACCGCGGCGGCGAGCTGCGCCTGGCCGCCCCCTCGCCGGCGATCCGTTCGTGGCTGCACGTCGCCGCCGGCATGAGCGGGATCGCCGCGTTCGCCTCGGTCGAGGGTGCCCTGGACGCCGACCCGCGCGACCTGCTGGGCACGGCCGCGCAGCCGCTGGCCGCCTGCGTCGACGACCCGCCGGCGCGCGCCTTCCCGCACCGTCGCCCGCGCTGGCGGGTCAACCCTTCAGGCCGCGCACGACCACCCCGAGGTCCCGCATCACCGCGTCGGTGAGCCCGGGCAGCTGGGCCGGCTCGATCGTCACGCCGCGCAGGCTGCTCATCCCGCTGACCTCGGACAGCTGGTTGCCGCGCAGGTCGGCGCCGCGCAGGTCGCAGCTCTCGAACGACATCTGCCGCAGCCGGCAGCCCTGCATCGCCGCATAGGGCAGCACACAGTCGCGCAGGTTGGTGTTGACCAGCACGCAGCCAACGAAGCCGGTCGGGCCGGCGGTGCTGACGTCGTCGAGGGAGGCGCCGTCGAGCCGGCAACCCTCGAACAGCACGTCCGACAGGCGCGTCTCGGCGAGATTGGCCCACGTCAGCTTGCAGTTGACGAAATGCACCCGTTCGAGGGTGAGGCCGGTCAGCCGCGCGGCGGTGAAGTCGACCTTCTCGAACCGGCACCCGCTGATCGCCACGTCCTCCCACACGACCCCGTTGAGGTCGAGGTTTTCCAGGTGGGACCGGCGCAGGCGGGCGTCGATGAGGGTCGTGCGGATGGCGCGGCCGGTCTGCACATGGGCCTCGTTGAGGTTGCCGCCCCAGGGCGCGCTGACCGGCTCGAGCTCGCCCGGATCGAAGATCGGCAGCTCGATATCGATGTCGTGCACGGTGCGCAATGCCACGTACCTCACCGTAGAGGTTTCGCCGACGGTCCGGCACGTAGGCTGACGGGTCATGAATAATGCTGGGGTTCGGCAGCGGGTGGACGGACGGACCATGCGGGCGGAGCGGACCCGGCAGGCCATCACGGATGCCCACCTCGCGCTGCTGGAGGAGGGCGACCTGCGCCCCACAGCCGAGCGGATCGCCGAGCGCGCCGGGGTGTCCCTGCGCGCGCTGTGGACCAACTTCAAGGACATGGAGGGCCTGTTCGCGGCGGCCGGCGAACGGCTGATGCAGCGGCAGCGCGCGGAGTTCCGCCCGATCCCGCCGGAGCTGCCACTGCCGGAGCGCATCGAGCGGTACTGCGCCCAGCGCGCCCGCATGCTGGAGCTCATCGCCCCGGCCGCCCGCGCCGCCCGCATCCGCGAGCCGTTCTCCGCGCAACTGCGCAAGAGCCGGGCCTGGTACCTCCAGGTCGCCCGCGACGAGATCGAGACGCTCTTCGCCCTCGAACTGGCCACCGCCGGCCCGGTCCGCGGCGAGGTGCTCGACGCGCTCATGGCCGCCGCGACCTTCGCCGGCTGGTCGATGTGGCGCGATGACCTGCACCTGGACGTGCCCGCCGCCACGGCCGTGTTTCGCCGGGTCGTGAGCGCGCTGCTGCCGGCATCGGCCGCGGCATAAGTTTGGCTTAGACCGCCGTTAAATCGACGTCCACGGTCGTCTTTCGTGTCCGCGGCCTTCTAGTGTCTGTGGCGGCTACGTCGCTGCGTGATCATGGAGGCCCTGGTGTCAGCGTTCGGTGAAGGCGACCCGGACCGTTACGACCCATACGCCGGGCACGCCGGCGGCTTCGAGCACAACGCCTCCCGGGGTGGCGGCTTCCAGAACGATGGCTTCCCGGGCGGCGCCTTCGACGGCGGCGTCGAGGAGCACGTGCCGCGGCACCGGACCGGCTCGCGCATGCTCGTGGCCGCCGTGATCGGCACGATCGCCCTGATCGTGGTCGGCGCGGTCGCCTTCGCCGGCTCCCTGGTGATGTCGCGTACATCCAGCCACGCGCCGAAGTCCCACGTGGCCGATGCCGCCTCGGCCGAGCCCGGCGACCAGTTCGGCGGCGCCAGCGTCGGGCCGTCGGCCGGCGGATCCAGCGACCCCGCCGAGCACGCGACCGCCTCGCCGGCCCCGTCGCCGTCGCCGACGCCGACGACCCGCGCCACCAGCCCTTCGCCGACGAAGCAGACCACACCGCCGGCGAAGCCCAAGAGCACCACGGCCACCGCCCCGGCCGGCAACTCGGCGTACGAGGCGCAGGTCCTCGCGATCGTGAACGTCGAGCGGGCGAAGGCCGGCTGCCAGCCCCTCGCCGACAACGCGAAGCTGCGCGCCGCGGCGTACAAGCACTCGGCCGACATGGCGACGCGCAACTACTTCTCGCACGACACCCCGGAGGGGGTCTCGTTCGCGACCCGGATCACGAACGAGGGATACCGCTGGTCGAACGCGGCCGAGAACATCGCCAAGGGGCAGCGCACGCCCGAGGACGTCATGAACGCGTGGATGAACAGCCCCGGACACCGCGCCAACATCCTCAACTGCAAGCTCAAGGACCTGGGCGTGGGCCTGGCCTACCAGGGCAAGAGCCCGATCTGGACCCAGGACTTCGGCACCCAGATGTAGCCGCCTGACATTGATCGGCATCCAGCCCGATGGCAGCGTCGGCGGCATGGCGGCGAGGGCGGGATGAGCCCGCTGCTGCCGACCGGCGGCGGCGTGGCGCTGGTGCTGCTCGCGGTGGCCGGCGTCCTGTTCTGGCGCCGATCCAGGGTCCGCGCGGCGGCGGCACAGCCCGCCGCGCGTGCGAGTCGCCGGCAACGCCGCACCGGCGCATGCTCGCGTTCATCGAGTGGGTGCCGGCCCTGGCCATCGTGCCGCACTCGCTCGACCTGGCGGTGCGCGATGCCGAGCCGGCTGGAAGGATTTGGGGTCGGTGTGCCAGGTCGCCTCGCGGCGATAGGCGCGACACGGCTCCAGCCGAACGGTATTCCGTGAAGGCAGTGTGGTGAGGCCCGGGGACACACAGCACACCGACTCCATGAACAGTAGCGCGCCTCCGGGGCGAGTGTCCCGCGATCCAGGCATGCCGCAAATCACAGGAAGCCCGGATACGGCGCCGGGCACCACGTCCGGCCTTCACTCCCCGCGGCTGGCGGATGCTGGGGGAGGGTGGGCCGGCGTGGCGCCCGGTGTCGCCTGTCCTGGTGATGCGCACCTTGCCGGTGCCGCGGGGTGTACCGCCCGTGGTGCGCGTGCTCGTCGCGGGAACTTGTCTCCGCGTGCCGGCTCCCGGTGGCGGTGCCGCTTCGCGCTCGCTCGCCGGCGGGGCGGGTGGTGCCGCGGTGGTACCGGCGAGATCGCGCGACGGGGCTCAGCGGCCGGCGAGTAGCCGGTTCACCGCATTGTCAACGTCGAGGTGGTCCGTCTCGTGCCCGCGTGGGACGACGCTGTACGTGCGGCGCAGGAATCGCACCAGCACGCTGCGCGGCACCTCGAACAGTGCATTGCCGTCCGGCGATGACAGCGCCAGGGCGACGAAATCGCCGCGCGGCCCGTTCCACGGCCAGACCCGCACGTCGCCGATGCCCGCCGGCTCGTCCAGCCCGGTGAACAGCAGCTCACGAGCGAACGACCAGCTCACCGGCTCGCCCCCCGCCGACTCGGCGTGGAAGAGGACGTGCACCGCGTACGGGTCGTTCGGGTCGTAGCGCAGGCTGGCTCGCACCGGCAGCGCGGTCGCGTCGGGCGCGACGAGTCGTAGGGATGTCTCGACCTCGACGGTCGATGGTCGGATAGCGCTCATGTCGTACTCCCCCCGGCACCGCTTGCGGAGCATGCCGTGCCCCGCCTCTCCTATGTTGAGGCGATTCCCAGTGTTACGCGTAGTGATTCTACGATCTCACTCTGTAGTGTTTCTGGGCCCGATTTGCCGTCAACCGAACATCTTGCGTCTGATGTCCAGTTTTCTGGGCGCGGTCGGGGTCCTTGACGTGACGTTCGGGCCGTACGCCAATTCATTCCGGTAACGTCCAGTGGTCCATGGGAGTGACGGGTTATCGAGTGAGCGGAACGAGAATTGCGCGGTAGTGAGGCGAACGGGTCGGGCGTTACGCCTGATTCCGGGCGCCCGGCCGCTCGCGAGGGTGACTTCCGGCGTGTCGCTGCCGCATCCGATGATGGCGCGGTTCCGGTCGTAGACCCAACTGGTTCGCCCGATCTTGCCCCATCTGAACATGATTTGGGTCATTCGTCCGTTTCTGGGGCGTATTCGGGGCGTTCCGCCGACCTTGCGGGAGATGGTCCGGCGGCCTCCGAGGCTGGTGGCGCTGCTCCTTTTCGTGGTACCGACGGTTCTCGTCGCGGTGGCCCTCGTAATGGTCCTCGCGATGGTGCCGGCCGTCGCCGTAGCGGTGACGGCGTTCGTCTCCCCGGCGTAGTGCCCGAGCGGGAGAGCGAGCCCGAGACCGAGCCCGGGGTGCGAACTGCGGCGACGAGCCGCTGGCGGGAGCGGGCCGCCCGCGCGGGGGCCGTGATGCTGCGGCTGCGTGCGCGCGCCCATGCGACCCCGCTGGGCCGGCTGGTCGCGAAGATCGCGGTCGCCGCGCTGGGCACGCTGATCATCGCCGTGGGTGTGGTGCTGCTGCCGTTGCCCGGCCCCGGCTGGCTGATCATCCTGAGCGGCCTGGCCCTGCTGGCGATGGAATTCCGCTGGGCGCGTCGGTTGCTGCACTTCACGCGCGAGCAGTTGCTGCGCTGGACCCGACTCGTACGGGAGGGTTCGTGGCTGGTGCGGATCGTATCCGTCGGCGGCCTGCTCCTGGTGGTCGGTGGGGCGTTGCTGCTGTCGCTGCGGATGCTCGCCTGACTCCACATCCGCGATCTTCTGGATCGAGAGGGTGAGTTCCCCCCATCCTGCCGGGGTGGCTCTCTCCGGCGTGATCGTTGCCCCAATATCGCCACGTTGCCTATACCGATCGTGTGCGTTTCGTGTTGTATGCGTTTCGTGACACGCTGATTTAGGTGGCGGGCGCGCGAAAGGGCTACGGTGGAGGTAATCTCTCTGAGTCCCGCGTAGTATGTCGTCAAGTAACTTGTTTGTGTCCGAATGATACGGCCGGTGCGCTCAGTGCCGAGGTCCGGATCGGTTCCGTACACATCGGTTCTGTACATCTGGGTACCACCGAGGAAAGGCCACTCATGGCAAAACGCGTCATCCACGAGCTGATCGATGACATCGACGGCAAGCCCGCCGCCGAGAGCATCGTGTTCGCGCTCGACGGCGTGCAGTACGAGATCGACCTGTCCGCGGCCAACGCAGCGAAGCTGCGCGACGCGGTGTCCCCCTTCGTCGCTGCCGCGACGAAGGTCGGCCGGGGCGGTGTGGTCGCGACCTCGCGGGGACGCGAGGCCCGCGGCCGCAGCGTGACCCGCGGCGATCGCGACCAGAACCGCGCCATCCGCGAATGGGCGCAGGCCAAGGGCATCGACGTGTCCGATCGAGGGCGCATCAAGCAGGACATCGTCGACCGGTATCACGCGGAGGCCGGTCGCTGACCGGTGCTTCGCGGCCGTCCGCGCGGGCTTCGTGAGGCCGTGACGGTGCCTTCCGGGTCGCTCCGGCGGCTCGGAACGGCCGTCGTGGCGGCCTCGCCGGCACGACAACCCGTCGAGACGGCGGGCTTTTCCCGGTGTCGGCCGGGCGGCTCGCGGGCCCGCACTCGCGGTGCCTCCCGGTCCGCCACCGGGGCGGCGTGAACGGTACGTGGGCGGGCCGGGTGCGTGATTCAAGCACCCGGCCCGCCCGTTTTTTCATGTGCATGTTCGGCCCCATTCCTGAGGCCATACGTCCGATTTGCTGCCGTTATGCGGCCCGGATTTGCGCGTCACCGCCAGCATTGCATGCTTGCCTTCGGCCACGCGGGTCCGCTTGGTTTGCCGCCGGCGGCGGGTGTGCATTGCCGATCGATCCGGTGTACTTCGCCCGTCCGCCCCACCCGCCCCCATTGGCGGCGGGACCGCGCGGGTGCGCTTTGCCCGGCGGCCGGGGTGGCTTTGATCGCCTTTGCTGACCGCGCGGCGTCGTTAGCATCGCGCCAGCTCCGGACTCCCGGTCCGTGTTGCGAGGCATTTCGCCAGGGGGCCAATAACGCCGGATGCTCACCGCGGGCGCGGTGAGAATAACCGACGGTGGCGACGGCGATCGATTAGGAATGCGTACGTAAACGCGATGAGCCGCGACCCGTGCTCGGGTCGCGGCCCCTTCGCGGACGCGGATCGAACCTCGTCAGGCGCTCGGAACGCCGGCTCCGCCGCTCTGGCCGGCCCGTTCGGTCTGGTCGGTTCGTTCGCCGTAGTGCAGGTCGTTCGCCATGGTGCAGGTGGTCGAGTCGGGCGGAGCCGGTGCGGCTGATCCCGCCGAGCGGCTGGCGCTGGTCGGCTTGGTCCCGCTGGTCGGGGCGCCTCGTCGGCGGAAGCCCGTTCGGCACACTCTGGTCGGTATGCACCGATCTGGTCTGCCGGCCCTGGTTGGCGAGCATTGGTTGGCGGAACCATGTGGCATGCCCCGCCACGGTTGTGCTCGCGGGCGTCTTGTTCGGCAGCCTGAGCGGTCTACCCGTTTGGCACGCCCTGTTCCGTGCGCTGATCTGTTCCGTCCTGCTCTATGCACCGGGGTTTTGCGTGCCGTTCTGCGCGGCGAGCCCGGCTGACCTGCTCGGGTGGTATCGCTGGGCCCGCGGCTCGGGCGGCATCGCGGGACGGCCGCCTGCCTGGCGGCATTGCCGGACGGCAGCCCAGGCATGGCTGCCGGGCCGCCGTGCCGTGCCGTGCCGGGCCGCCGTGCCGTGCCGTGCCGGGCCGCCGTGCCGTGCCGTGCCGGGCCGCCGTGCCGTGCCGTGCCGGGCTGCCGTGCCGTGCCGTGCCGGGCTGCCGTGCCGTGCCGTGCCGGGCTGCTGTGCCGTGCCGTGCCGGGCCGGGCTGCTGTGCCGTGCCGTGCCGGGTTGCGTTCCGCGCTGCCGTTCCGGGTTGCCGTTCCGGGTTGCCGCCTGGGTGGCTGGCTCGGCGCCCGGAAGTGTTCGGTGGGGCCATGCTCGGGCGATTCGCCCGTCCGGCCGGTCCGGGCGGCTTGCCCGGAGCGCGGCCGGTCTGGGGTGACGTTGGCGCGGGAGACAGTCGGCCCGCCGGCTTGGATCAGGCGTTCGCCAGCTCGCGCTGCGAGGTGCTGATCTCGATCTTGCGCGGGCGGGCCTTCTCGGCGACCGGGATGCTCAGGGTGAGCACGCCGGCGTCGTAGCTGGCCTTGAGGCGATCGGTGTCCAGGGTGTCGCCGAGGACCAGGCGGCGGGTGACGGTGCCGGTGGCGCGTTCGGTGATCACGCGGCGGACGCCTTCGCGCTGGGCGCGGGTGCGCTCGGCGCGCACGGTGAGCACGTTGCGGTCGACGGTGGCGTCGATCGTGGCCGGGTCCACGCCGGGCAGGTCGATCTCAACGTAGAACGTGTCACCGTCGCGGTAGGCGTCCAACGGGGCGGCGACGCGGACGGCCGGTCCGCCGAAGAACTGGTCGAACGCGTCAAAGGTCCGGAACGGGGCGGTACGCAGCAACATGATGGCGAGTCCCTCCAGGGTTGAGTCCGTGTCACTCAAGTCCTACAACGGACGGGATGCCCACCGTCTTCCGTTCGCGAACGTGACCTGAGTCACCTAGACTCAACTTTGGCGGCGTGGCCCCGTTGCGCCATCTCAACCCAAGGTCGCGCGGTGCGGTCTCGCGCCTGATGCCGACCCGACCGGCGGTGTGGGGTGACGCGGCCGGGCGCTGCGGTTGGTGAGGCGCGGCCTCCATGCGCTGTGGCGGCTCGATCGCCCGCAAAGCGCGTGCGGCCCGGCTGCGACCCATATTTTTCTGAGCCAGCCGTTCCGTGCGTCGTTGTGGCGTGACCGTCGTGCGGCGCGGCGCGGCGCGGCGCGGCGCGTCTGCGGCCCCCTGCTCCGAGCCAGCCGTTCCGTGCGTCTGGTGGCGTGACCGTCGCGCGGCGCGTCTGCGGCCCCCGGTTCTGAGTCAGGCGTTCGTGCGTCGTGGTGGCATGACCGGTCGTGCGGCGCGGCGCGGCGCGTCTGAGCCTCGTGGCCTTGAGGCGGCCGATTTTCGCGCGAACGTTGCGGTGCGGCCCGGCTGCCTGGTGCGGCCGGGGCTCTGAGGCCTCCCTTTCTGTGCGTTGTGCCGGTGGATCGGCCGGACTGCCGCGGACGCCGTTGTTTAGAGCCAGCCGTTGGACTGGGCCACGCCGACAGCCTCGATGCGGTTGCGGGTGCCGGTCTTGGTGATCGCGGCCGACAGGTAATTGCGCACGGTGCTCTCCGACAGGTGCAGGCGCGCGGCGATGTCGGCGACCGTCGAGCCGTCGGCGGCCTCGCGGAGCACGTCGCGCTCGCGCTCGGTGAGCGGGTCGGGGCCCGCGGCGAGGGCGGCGGCGGCCAGGGCCGGGTCGACGACCCGCTCGCCGGCGAGCACCCGCCGCACGGCCGCGGCCAGGGACTCCACCGGGCCGTCCTTGACCAGGAAGCCGCTCGCCCCCGCCTCCATCGCGCGCCGCAGGTAGCCGGGCCGCCCGAACGTCGTCAGGATCAGCACCCGGCATCCGGGGAGCCGCCGCCGCAGCTCGGCCGTCGCGGTGATCCCGTCGCCGCCGGGCATCTCGATGTCCAGCAGCGCCACGTCGGGCCGCACCCGGAGTGCGGTCGGCACGACGGCGTCGCCGGTGGCCACCTGTGCCACCACCTCGAGGTCGGGCTCGAGGTCGAGCAGCAGCGCCAGCGCGCCGCGCATCATGCCCTGGTCCTCGGCCAGCAGCACCCGGATCGTCACGCCGCGACCCCCGTCCCGTCCGCGCCCGCCGTCCCCAGCACGTGGGTAGGCAGGACCGATCGCCGCGCCGAGTCCCGGGCTCGAACGAAGGCGGGCGGCAAAGCGGCGATCGTCGGGATGGTCCGCCGCGCTCGGTCGAAGGTGCCCGGCGCCACGGCGGCGATCGGCGGGCCGGGGAAGGGAGCCGCGGACGCGGTTGCGGGCACCGTCCGGTCGCGTGGCGGTGGGGGCGTGCGGTGCGGGGTCATGAGGGGAGCCTTGCGGTGAGGGCGGCGGCACGTGTGCGGGGGCCGGTTTCCGAGCTGCCGCGTGCGGTGTGGGCGTGTTTGGTCGGGTGCGGGGGAGTCCGGCCGGCGGTCATAGGGGGAGCCTTGCGGTGAGGGAGAGGGCGACGGCGGCACGGGGCGGGGGCCGGTTTCCGAGCTGCCGCGTGCGGTGTGGGCGTGTTTGGTCGGGTGCGGGGAGTCCGGCCGGCGGTCATAAGGGGAGCCTCGCGGTGAGGGCGAAGCCGCCGCCGGGGCAGGGGCCGGTTTCCAGGGTGCCGCCCACGGCGCCGAGCCGTTCGGTCAGGCCGCGCAGGCCGTTGCCCGGCGGCGGGGGCGCTGCGGTGGCGGCGAAGTCGCCGTCGTCAGTGACCTGCAGGCTCGCGGCGCCGGCGTCGATGGTGACAGCGATCTCGCAGTGCCGGGCGCCGCTGTGGCGGACCACGTTGGTGGTGGCTTCGCGCACCACCCATGCCAGCAGGCGATCGGTGGAGTCCGGCAGCGGGTCGGCGGTGCGCAGCACGTCGGCCGCGATGCCGGCCGCGGACAGGGCGCCCTTGGCCCGGGTGAGCTCGGCGGTCAGGCCGGTCTCGCGGTATCCGGTGACCGCCTCGCGGATCTCCACGAGCGCGCGCCGACCCACCTGCTCGATGTCGGCGGCCTGCGCGGCGGCCGTGGCCGGGTCGCGCTCGGCGAGGCGGCGTACGACCTCGGCCTTGACGACGATGACCGACAGCGTGTGGCCGAGCAGGTCGTGCAGGTCGCGCGAGAATCGCAGCCGCTCCTCGGCGACCGCGGCCTCGGCGAGCGCCTCCCGGGTGCGTTTCAGCTCGCTGACGACCCGGCCCATCTGCCGCACCGCGCCGACGAGCAGCGAGGACAGGATCGTGCCGATGACGGTGCCGCCGATCGGCCACCACTGCGCGCCGATCGCCAGGCCGATGCCGATCTGCGCGGCGAGCACCCCGAGGAACACGAGCACGGCGGTGACCGGACGCTCGGCCCCCGCGTATATGGCCGCGCCGCAGCACGAGACGAACAGCAGCAGGATGAGCCAGTGTTCCCCGTAGACGATCGGCAGCGCCAGGCCCAGCGCCGCGACCGCCGCGAACAGCGCGGCGCGCCCCCGGGGCGTGCCCCCGCCGTCGAAGCCGAGCGCGGTGGTGTAGACGTAGAGGAGCTCGAATGCGACCAGGGCGGCGACGGCGAGCCTGGATGGGGCATTGCTCAGCGGCTCGACCAGCAGGAAGGTCCAGACCGCGACCCAGAGCATCCCCCCGATCGACGGGCGCCACCGCGTGCGCTTCACGGCGTCCACCCTTTCACAGCGCCGCGACGCTGCGCACGGACCGGCGGAACCCGAGCACCGCCAGGGCGGCGAACACCGCCAGCCACACTGCCAGCGTCACCACGTCGCCGACGGTCGGGGCGCCGCCGAACGCGACCCGCCACGACATGTCGGCGTAGGCGTGGGTCGGCAACAGCCGCCCGACCGTGGCGACCCAGCCGGGCAGCACGTCCAGCGGCAGCCAGAGGCCGCCGACGATGGACAGCCCGAGGTACACCAGGAGATTGAGCGGCTGCACCGTCTGGCTCGTGGCGAGGTAGCCCATCGCCAGACCGAGCAGCGCGAAGGGCAGCGAGCCCAGCCACAGCAGCGGCAGGATCGCCAGCCACTGCCCGGCCCGCAGCTGCACGCCGTTGACCAGCACCGCCGCCCCGCACAGCGCGAACACCGGCAGCAGCGCGGCCGCCATCGCGGCCAGGCCCTTGCCCAGCACCACCTTGACCGGCGGCAGCGGGGTCAGCCGCAGCTGGCGCAGCCAGCCGATGGAGCGGTCGACGACGAGGCCCGACGCGTAGTTGAGCAGCGCGCCGATCGCACCGTAGCCGGCCATGGACACCATCGTGTATGTAGCGGCGGTGCTCTTGTCCTGGCCGGTGATCGTGTTGAGGTTGGTGAACAGCAGGTAGCTCAGCAGCGGCATGATCACCGCGAAGATCAGCAGTCCGGGCATGCGCGCGAGCCGGCGCAGCTCCAGGCGGATGTAGGGCAGCACGGTCAGGCCTCCAGCCGGGTCAGTGCGAGATAGGCCTCCTCGAGCCCGGCGCCGGTGACCTCGAGGTCGCGCAGCAGGCCCGCCGCGGCGAGCGCCAGGACGGTGGCGTCGGAGTCGGTGCTCGTCAGAACCGCCCGGCCGTTCTTGACGGCGAACGCGACGACACCGGGAAGTACTGAATAATCCTGTTCCAGGTTTGTGACACTCACGGTGCGGACCTCGACCCGCCGCTTGACCTCGGCGGCCGTGCCGTCGGCGAGCACCCGGCCCCGGTCGAGCACCACGATGCGATCGGCGTTGGCGTCGGCCTCCTCCAGGTAGTGTGTGGAGAACAGCACCGTGCGACCCTGTCCCGCATAGGCGCGCATCGCCGCCCAGAACGCGCGCCGGGACTCGACGTCGAGCGCGGCCGTGGGCTCGTCGAGCACCAGCAGATCGGGCCGGCCGATGACGGCCATCGCGAAGCGCAGCCGCTGGGCCTGGCCGCCGGAGAGCCGCTCCACCGTCCGCCCCGCCACCGTGGTCAGGTCGGCGAGGTCCAGCGCCTCCGCGACGGGCATCGGGTGCGCATACACCCGATGGAGAAACGTCAGCAGATCACCGACCGTCGACCGCGGCAGGAGCCCGCCGGCCTGCGGCATCGCTCCCACCCGGCCGGCTGCCGCGGCCTTCTGCGGGCTGCCGCCGAACAGCCGCACGGTGCCGGTGCGCGGCGGCAGCAGCCCGAGCAGCATCAGCAGCATCGTCGACTTGCCGGCGCCGTTGGGCCCGAGGACCGCGACGACCTCCCCGGCGGTGACGCGGAGCGTGATGTCTTCCACAGCGTGGACGCTGCCATAGGCGTACGACAGTTTTTGGAGATCGACGGCGTTCATGCACGCAACGTTACGAAGGTCCTGACGGTGGGTGCAGATGCGTCCGTCTCGACACCGCGGTGACAAATGTCCTGCGGATGGCCGCACTGCGCCGCTTCGAAGAGCACGCCCCTCCCACTGGAAAGCGCCCGGGGTGGCCTACGGGCAGCCCAGCGCCGCCATCGGCGCCCGAGCGCGATGGCGTGCCGTCACGCGGGACTGCGGCCCAGGAGCAGGAGGATGCGGTCCAGCGTCGATGCGTCCCCGGTGACCGGCAGGGCGTGGGCGAACGCGGAGCCCGGGCGGTCGCGACTCGGGCCGTCGGGGACGCCCTCGGCGATCGGCAGGACCGCCGTCAGCACGTCCTCGGACAGCGTGAACGTGCGGCCCACGGACCGGGCCACGTCCCAGCCATGCGCCACGTAGTCGATGGCGTGGGCGCCGATGCCGCGCCACGCGGCGAGCGGGCCCGGGGCGATCTCGGGCAGGGACATGGGAAGGTCGAGGGCGTCCACGGCGGCGAACGCGGCGATGACGTCCTCGGCCGCGGCGGCGTACTCCGCGACCGGGTCGGCGCCGAGCCGGCCCGGCCGCCAGCGGTCCAAGGGCCACGCCTCGCCGCGGGCCGCGGCGGCGAAGCCCAGGTGCTGCACGGTCATGTGGGCCAGCAGGTCGGCGAGGTTCCAACCGGCGCACGGGGTGGGCAGGGCGAGGTCGAGCGGGCCGTCGAGCAGCTTGACGCTGGTGCGGACGGCGATCGCGTCCGCCGCGCGGAAGTCGGGAAAGGCCATGGACACCAGGCTAGGCCCGGGAGCGGAAGGCCTGCCGGTACGCCGACGGCGAGGTGCGCATGGTGTTGGCGAAGTGGTGACGGTACGTCACCGGGGTCTCGAAGCCGACCGTGGCGGCGATCTGCTCGATGGGGGTGTCGGTCGTCTCCAGCAGGGCCAGGCTGGCCTGCACGCGCTGGCGCAGCAGCCAGCGGATCGGGCTGGTGCCGGTGGCGCGCGTGAAGTGGCGCAGGTATGTGCGCGGCGACATGTGGGCCTGCCGCGCCAGGGCCGGCAGGGTCAGCGGCTCGGACAGGTGCGCCAGCGCCCACGTCAGGCTCGCGGCGATACGGTCGTCCGACGCGTCGGCGGGCATCGGCGCCTCGATGAACTGGGCCTGGCCGCCGTCGCGGTGCGGCTGAACGACGAGGCGGCGGGCCACGGCGTTGGCGATCGCCGCGCCGTGGTCGCTCCGCACGACGTGCAGGCACAGGTCCAGGCCGGCGGCGCTACCGGCACTGGTCCACACGTCGCCGTCGGCCAGGTACAGCACGTCGGGGTCGAGCTCGACGCGGGGGAACCGGTCGCGGAACACACCGGCGTAGCGCCAGTGCGTGGTGGCGCGGCGGCCGTCGAGGAGGCCCGCCGCGGCGAGCGCGAACGCGCCCGAGCAGATGGAGAGGATCCGTGCGCCCCGCTCGTGCGCGGCCCGCAGCGCGTCGAGGACGGCGGGCGGGGGGTCGGCGTGGACGCTCTCGACGCCGGGCACGATGACCGTGTCCGCGGCGGCCAGCTCGGCGAGGCCGCCGCCGGGGTGCAGGGTGGCGCCGCCGACCACCGGCACGGGGCCCGGGGCGGGTGCGCAGATGCTCAGCTCGTACCACGCGACGTCGAGCTCCGGCCGCGGCAGCCCGAAGACCTCGGTGACGATCCCCGTCTCGAACAGCGACATGCCCCTGAATGCCAGGACCGAGACGGTGGGGCCGCCGACGTGTACGCGCATGGCGAAATGTTAGTGGACAGCGTCGTTTTCGCCACTGTCCCGCGGTACCGCCGCGGAATCATGCTTCTGGGCATGACCAACGCCATCGAGCACTTCACCGCCCGCCTCACCTTCGAGACCGACGTCAGCGACGTGCACGCGGCCATGACCGCCGGCGCGGCGGGCCTCGTCGTCGTCGACTCGCGCGGCGCGCAGGCCTGGGCTCAGGGACACATCCCGGGCGCCGTGCACCTGCCCACGGCCGACATCGCCGTCCGCGCCGCGGAGCTGATCCCGGCCGGCTCCGGGGTCGTCACGTACTGCTGGGGCCCGGGCTGCAACGGCGCCACCCGCGCGGCGCTGGAGTTCGCCAAGCTCGGCTACCAGGTGCGTGAGATGCTCGGCGGCTACGAGTACTGGGTGCGCGAGGGCCTGGAGTTCGCCACGCCGGCGGGCCCGCAGCGCCGGCCCGCCGACGAGCTCACCGCCCCGCGCCGAGCCGTGTCATGCGACTGCTAACCCACTACCAGCAAGGTCTTGCCGATCGCGGTGCGCTGCTCGATCGCCCGGTGCGCCTCGGCCGCCTCGGACAACCCGAAGACCTGCCCGACCAGCGGCGTGAAGCGCTTCTCGGCGACGGCGGCGAGGGCGTGACCGAGGTACGCGCGGGAGCTCGCGGTGCGCAGCCGCAGCTCGGCGATGCCGGTGGCCGTGATCCCGCGCGTCCGCGCCGCCTCGGGGTCGGCGGCGAAGCCACCCGCCGGCCTGCCGTGCCCGGAAAACCGGCCGCCGTTCTTGACCAGCGCGAACGCGGCCCGGCCCAGGTCGCCGCCGGCGCCGTCGAGCGCCACGTCGACCGGCTCGACCGCGGCGGTCCACTCCGGCGCCGAGTAGTCGACGACCTGGTCGGCGCCGAGCAGGCGCAGGCGCTCGAGCTTCGCCGCGCCCCGAGCCGCGGCGACCACCGTCGCACCCCGCGCCCTGGCCAGCTGGACCAGGATCGCGCCCATGCCGCCGGCGGCCGCGGTCACCAGCACCCGGTCGCCGGGGCCCAGCGGCGCCACGTCGAGCAGGGCCAGCGCCGTCACGCCGTCGTGCAGCACGGCCGCGGCGTCGGCCGCCCCGACCCCGTCGGGGATGGCCACCAGCGCGTCGGCCGGCGCGAGGGCGCGGGCCGCGTAGCCGCCGCCGGCGTGGCCGGTGCGGGCCACGACGCGCTTGCCGATCCACTGTGGAGCAACGCCGCTGCCGACAGTGGACACCGTGCCGGCGACGCCCACGCCCGGCCGGTACGGCGGCTCGACCGGGAAGAAGTCACCGCCGTGCCCGGCCCGCACCATCGTCTCCAGCCAGAGCGTGTCGGCGACCGCCACGTCGACGACGACCTGCCCGGGCCCGGGGACCGGGTCGGGCGCGTCGACGGGTAGCAGGACATCCGGTCCGCCGAAGCGGGCCACCTCTATCGCATGCATGAGAGCACCCTCCGACCTCAAGCGCGGTTCATGTCAAGCGGGCGGGTTAAACCGCCGGGGCGGGGGCAGCACCGCGCCGTGGGTGACACACGAACCTCGAGCGACGTGACGATGCGCGTCAACGGGTACGCGCACCAGCTGCGCGTAGACAACCGCGCGACGCTGCTGGACGTGCTGCGCGAGCAGCTGAGCCTGACGGGCACGAAGAAGGGGTGTGACCACGGCCAGTGCGGCGCCTGCACGGTGCTGCTGGACGGCCGGCGGGTGGTGAGCTGCCTCATCCTCGCGGTCACCGCCGAGGGCACGGAGGTGACCACCGTGGAGGGGCTCAGCGCCGGGCCCGGCCTGCACCCGATCCAGGAGGCGTTCATCGAGCACGACGCGCTGCAGTGCGGTTTCTGCACGCCCGGCCAGATCTGCTCCGCGGCCGGGCTCACCCCACAGGAGACCGCCTCCCTGGCCGACGTCCGGGAGGCGATGAGCGGCAACATCTGCCGCTGCGGTGCGTACGTGAACATCGCCGCCGCCGTCTACGAGTCGGTCTCGACGTCATGAGGCCCTTCGCGTACGAACGACCCGGCGACGCCGAGGGCGCGCTGGCGACGATGGTCAGGCCCGGCGCGGTGTACCTGGCCGGGGGCACCAACCTCGTCGACCTCATGAAGCTCGGCGTGAGCGCGCCCGACGTGCTGGTGGACCTGAGCCACCTGCCGTACCGCGACATCGAGGCACTCCCGAGCGGCGGCCTGCACGTCGGCGCGCTGGTGCCCAACAGCGACCTCGCCACGCACCCGGCGGTGCGCGCGGCCTACCCGGCCCTGTCGCAGGCCGTGCTCGCCGGCGCGTCCGGGCAGCTGCGCAACCGCGCGACCGTGGCCGGAAACCTGCTGCAGCGCACCCGCTGCCGATACTTCCAGGACGTCACCAAGGCGTGCAACAAGCGCAACCCGGGCTCGGGCTGCGACGCGCGCGAGGGCGAGCACCACGACCTCGCGATCCTGGGCGCCTCCCCGCAGTGCGTCGCGACCAACCCGTCGGACCTGGCCGTGGCACTGTCCATCATGGACGCATCGGTACAGTACATCGGCCCGCACGGCAGCGCCGAGATCAGCGTGCACGACCTCTTCCGCCGCCCGGGCGAGCGGCCCGACCGCGACACCAACCTGCCCGGCGGCGCGCTGATCACCGGGGTCGTACTGCCGGAGCTGCCCATCGCCGCGACGTCGGTCTACCGCAAGGTCCGCGACCGCGCGTCCTTCGCGTTCGCCGCCGGCTCGATCGCGGCCGCGGTGGACGTGCGCGAGGGCGTCGTGCACGACGCCCGCATCGCCTGGGGCGCCGTCGCCCACCTGCCGTGGCGCGCCTGGACCGCGGAGCGCGCGCTGCGCGGCGCACCGGCCACAGCGGACAGTTTCGCGCGGGCCGCCGACGAGGAGCTGGCCGGCGCCCGGCCGCTGCGCGACAACGGCTACAAGGTGCCGCTGCTGCGCAACCTGACCGTCGAGGTGCTGCGGGAGATGACCTCGTGACGACGCTGCGCACTCCCACGAACGTCGGCACCGCCCAGCCGCGGCTGGAGGCGCGCGAGAAGGTCACCGGGCAGGCGCGGTACGCCGTGGACCACCCCCTGCCGGGCGCCCTCTACGCCTGGCCGGTGCAGTCGGCGTTCGCCCGCGGGCGGGTGATCGACGTGGACACCACCCCCGCGCTCGCCGTCGACGGGGTCCTCGCGGTGCTGTGGCACGGCAACGCGCCGCGCCTCGAGCCCGCCGGCGACCCGACCCTCCTCGTGCTGCAGTCGCCCGACGTCGCCTTCCACGGGCAGGTCGTCGCGCTGGTCGTGGCGACGACCCTGGAAAGCGCGCGGGAGGGTGCGGAGGCGGTCGTGGTGCGGGCGGAGATCCAGCCGGCGGACACCGTGCTACGCGCCGACCATCCGGGCCTCTACGAGCCGGCGACCGTCAACGCTGGCTACGTCGGCCGGGTGGAGAAGGGCGACTTCGGCGCCGGGTTCGACGCCGCGGAGGTGCGCGTCGACGCGACGTACCGCACGCCGACCGAGCACCACAACCCGATGGAGCCACACGCCACGACCGCGTTCTGGGAGCGCGGGCGGCTCGTCGTGTTCGACGCGACGCAGTCCTCGACCACGGTACGCGACACCCTCGCCGCCCTCTTCGAGCTCCCGCCGCAGCTCGTGCGCGTGCGGAACGAGCACGTGGGCGGGGGCTTCGGCTCGAAGGGCATGCCGCGGGTGAACGTGGTCCTCGCCGCGATGGCCGCCCGTTTCATGGGCCGGCCGGTCAAGCTCGCGTTCAGCCGGCGGATGCTGTTCTCCCTGGCCGGGTACCGCACCCCGACCATCCAGCGCGTCAGGCTCGGCGCCGACCGCGACGGGCGCCTGCTCGCCCTCGCCCACGAGGCCATCTCGCAGACGTCGCGGCTCGTGGAGTTCACCGAGCAGAGCGCCGTCGTCAGTCGCGTCCTCTACAACCCGCCCGACCACGTCAGCACGCATCGTGTCGTCGCCCTCGACGTGCCGCCGCCGACCTGGATGCGCGCCCCCGGCGACTGCCCGGGCTCGTTCGCCCTCGAGTCGGCCATGGACGAGCTGGCCACCGCCGGCAACTGGGATCCCGTGCGGCTGCGCATCGACAACGACGCCGCGACCGAGGCCGGGGGCCTGCCGTTCAGCAGCCGGCACCTCGTCGAGTGCCTCAGGCACGGCGCCGACCTGTTCGGCTGGGCCGGGCGCGACCCGCGGCCCGCGGCCCGCCGTGAAGGACGCTGGCTCCTCGGTACCGGTGTGGCGTCGGCCACCTTCCCGGCGATCACCTGGCCGTCGACCGCGACCGCGCGCGCCACCGCCGACGACCACTTCGAGGTCGCGGTCAACGCCGCGGACATCGGCACCGGCGCGCGCACGGTCGTGCGGCAGATCGCCGCCGACGCCCTCCGCTGCGACGCGCACTGCGTCGAGATCGCCGTCGGCGACAGCGCGATCGGAACGGCCCCGGTCGCGGGCGGCTCGATGGGCACGTCCTCGTGGGGGTGGGCCGTGACGAAGGCCTGCCGGCTCCTGCGCGAGCGCATCGAGCGCGAGCACGGCGGCCGCGTCCCGCCGGAGGGCGTCGCGGTCAGCGCCGACACGACCGCCGACATCGCCGCCCGCGACGAGTACGCCCGGCACGCCTTCGGCGCCCAGTTCTGCGCGCTGCGCGTCGACCCGTCCACCGGCGAGGTCCGCCTCGACCGCATGCTGGGCGTCTTCGCGGCGGGCCGGATCATCAACCCGACCACGGCCCGCTCGCAGCTCCTCGGCGGGATGACGATGGGCGCGTCGATGGCGCTGATGGAGCAGACCGTCCTGGACCCGCGCAGCGGCGACTTCGTGACGTCGGACCTGGCGTCGTACCACGTCGCGGTGAACGCCGACATCCCGCGCATCGACGTGGAGTTCGTGCCTGAGGAGGATCCGCATCTCAATCCGATGGGCTCGAAGGGCATCGGCGAGCTCGGCATCGTCGGCGCTGCCGCCGCGGTCGCCAACGCCGTCCACCACGCGTCGGGCATCCGCGTCAGATCCCTCCCGATCACCCCGTCCGCCCTGTTGTAAACGAGCTATGGAGCATGACTAGGGCTCCACAATGGACGGACCTGGCTTCCGGGAACCAGTCCACCCGGGTCGGACCTTAGCAGCCGCGCCCAGACCCTGCGCCCATTTCGGGCATTCACATACTGATTTACTGTGGATTGCCGGTTGGCGTCCGAGATCGGATACATAAATCGGTAAATTTTCGCTCCTGACAGCGGTGGCCTGGGTGATTCTCGGGGTGAAGTCCGCCCCGAGGAGGTTCCGAGTTGGCCGCGCCCGGACAAACCGCTGCTTCGCGAGCGGTGCTGCTCGGCTCGTTCGTCGTCGCCGGCGTCGGATTCGTGCTCCTCGCCTCCGGGCACCGCGCCGAGGCGGAGGACATCCCCGACGTCCCGGTCGGGCGGGTGACCCGAAGCGTGGCCGCCGTGAACGCGGCGACGCCGGCCACGGCGAAGACGATCAGAACCGCCGTGACGGCGTCCGCCGAACCGAAGCCGGCGATCACCACGGCGCCGGCGAAGGCGGGGACGAAGCCGGAACCGCCCGTCCCCTCGGCCACCGGAACCGGCGCGTCCCCCACCCACCGGGCCGCGAGCACAACCGGCGCGAACACAGCGGCGAACGCGAACGCGAAGACGGCTGACCCCGCGGCCGGCGCGAGCACAGCGGCGAAAGCGAACGCGAAGACCGCCGCCCCCGCGGCCGGCGCGATCACGAGTTCCGACGCCGGCGACCGCGACGGCGCAGCCGTAGCGGCGCAGCGCCCGTCGGCCGCCCCTTCGGCCACCGTGTCCGGCAGCATCGCCAGCCGCGCCCCGCCTGCCCCGGGCGGCGTCGGCGGCATCCAGGCCGCGCCCGACCCGCCGACCGGGGCGAGCGCCGTCGGCGGCATCAACAGCATCACCACGACCTGGCTCGGTTCCGTCGGCGCCACCGGCTACACCGTGACCGCCACGAGGAGCGGCGTCACCAAGACCTGCACCTCCGTCCTGCTGACCTGCACCATCCCGAACCTCGCCGCCGGCACCTGGACGGTCACGATCACCGCGACGGGTCTCGGCGGCACCTCCGCCCCGGCCGGCCTCGGCACCGCCACCGTCGTCGACCCCCCGAACCCGCCCGGCATGCCGACCGGCGTCATCGCGAACGCCGGCGCCCGCCAGGCCACCGTCTCCTGGACCGCACCGTCGAACGCCGGCGCCGGCATCGCGAGCTACACCGCGACCGCCACCCCCGGCGGCGCCAGCTGCACCATCGCCACGACGAGCTGCGCGATCAGCGGCCTCACCCCGGGTGTCATCTACACGTTCACCGTGACCGCGACCGCCCCGAACGGCGCCGGCACCTCGCTGCCGAGCCTGCCGTCGCCGCTGACGACCGTCGGCCCGCCCGACGCGCCCACCGGCGCCGCCGCCGTCGCCCTGGCGAACTCGGCCCAGGTCACCTGGATCGGGCCGCTGAACGCGGGCGCCGGCATCGCCGGATACACGGTGACCGCGAGCCCCGGCGGCCAGACCTGCACCGCGACGCTGCTCACCTGCACCGTGAGCGGGCTGACCAGCGGCACCGCGTACACGTTCTCGGTCGTCGCCAACGGCGTCGGCGGCACCGGCACGTCCGCCGCCACCGTGACGTCCGCGGTCACGCCCGGCCCGCCCGGCGCGCCGCGGAACGTGTCGGTGTCCCCGGGCCTGCTGACCGCCGCCGTCACCTGGGACCCGCCGGCGTTCCAGGGCGCCGGCATCGACCATTATGTCGCCTACGCGAACCCGGGCCTGCTGTTCTGCTCGACGCTCACCGCCGCCGACACCGGTTGCACACTGCTGAACCTGCTGCCCACCGGCACGTACACGGTGACGGTCGTGGCGGTCGGCGTAGGGCTGACCGGCTCGTCGGCGGCGAGCACGCCGTCGGCGGCGTTCACGCCCGGGCCGCCCGGGGCGCCGACCGGCGTGACCGCGGTGGCGGGCCCGGCGAGCGCGGCCGTGAGCTGGACCCAGCCGGCCGTCACCGGCAGCGGCGTCACCGGATACACGGTCACCGCGTCGCCGGGCGGCGGGACCTGTGTCGCGGTCGGCACCGGCTGCACCGTGCCACTGCTGACGCCGGGCACCGCCTACACCTTCACCGTCGTGGCCAACAGTGTCGCCGGGCCGTCGCCGGCCAGCGGCGCGTCCAACCCGGTGCGGCCCGGCCCGCCCGGCGCGCCGACCGCGGTTACCGCCGCCGGTGGCAACGGCTCGGCGACCGTGTCGTGGACCGCGCCGGCCAACACCGGCGCCGGCATCGCCTCGTACCTGGTGACCGCCGCACCCGGCGGCGCGACCTGCACGACGACCGGCACGAGCTGCGTGGTGCCCGGCCTGAGCAACGGCATCGCGTACGGATTCACCGTCGTGGCGACCGGTGCCGCCGGCACCGGCTCGTCGCCGGTGAGCGTGGCGTCCACCGCGGTGGTGCCCGGGCCGCCCGACCCGCCGCAGGCGGTGACCGCGTCGCCCGGCATCGGCTCGGTGACGGTCGGCTGGAACGCGCCGCTGGTCACCCGGGCCGGCGTCACCAGCTACACGGTGACGGCGTCGCCGGGCGGGGCGACCTGCACGACGAGCGGCACGGCCTGCACGGTGACGGGGCTGACGACGGGCACGCAGTACACGTTCACGGTCGTCGCGACCGGTCCCGGCGGTACATCGCCGGGGGCCGCGACCGCCGTGCCGACCACCGCCGGGCCGCCCGAGGCGCCGACCGGCGTCCACGCCGTCGCGCTCGGCGGGGCGATCACCGTCTCCTGGACGCCGCCGCTACTGTCGGGCAGCCTCATCACCGGCTACATCGCCACCGCCACCCCGGGTCTGCACGCCTGCGTCACGGTCAACTTCGCGCAGCAGTCGTGCACGATCACCGGCCTCGACGACGGTACCGCCTACACCGTCGCGGTCGTCTCGGTCGGCGTCCTGGGCACCGGCTCGTCGGCGCCGAGTCTCCCGAGCGCTCCGGTCACCCCGGGCGCGCCGGACGCGCCGACCGCCGTCACCGCGACGCCGGGCGCCCGCAGCGCGACCGTCGGCTGGACCGCGCCGGCCACGATCCGGGCCGGGGTCACGGGTTACACGGTGACCGCGTCGCCGGGCGGTGCCACCTGCACCGCCGTCACCACCGGCTGTACGGTCACCGGTCTCACCAGCGGCGTCGCGTACACGTTCACGGTCGTCGCCACCGGCCCCGGCGGCACGTCGCCGGCGAGCGCGCCGGCCACCGCGGTCACGCCCGGGCCGCCCGGCGCACCGACCGGCGTCACCGTGAGCGCCGGCCCCAGCTCGGCCACCGTCAGCTGGAGCGCGCCCGTCAACCCGGGCGGCGGCGTCGATCACTACACGGTCACCGCCGCGCCCGGCGGCGCGACCTGCACGACGTCCGCGACCAGCTGTACCGTCTCCGGCCTCACCCCCGGCATCGGCTACACGTTCACCGTGGTCGCCAGCGGCATCGCGGGCACCGGCGACTCCGCGGCGAGCGCGCCGACCGCGCTCGTGGCGCCCGGCGCGCCCGACGCGCCGACCGCGGTGACCGCCACCGCGGGCAACGCCACGGTCGTCGTGTCGTGGACCCCGCCCGTCGTGGTCCGAGCCGGGGTCACCGGCTACACGGTGACCGCGAGCCCCGGTGGTGGCAGCTGCAGCACCACCGGCACCTCCTGCGCCGTCGCCGGTCTGACCGGCGGTACGGCGTACACGTTCACGGTTGTCGCGGCCGGGCCCGGCGGCACCTCCACCGGCAGCCTGCCCTCGCTGCCGATCGCCCCCGGCCCGCCGGGTGCGCCGACGGGCGTCACCGCCACCGCCGGCGGGACCAGCGTGGCCGTGTCGTGGACCGCACCGGTCAACCGAGGCGGCGGCGTCGCCACCTACACGGTGACCGCCTCTCCGGGCGGCGCGACGTGCACCACCGCCACGACCGGCTGCACGGTCACCGGGCTCACGGCCGGCTCACCGTACACGTTCACCGTCGTGACCAACGGCGTCGGCGCCACCGGCAGCTCGCTTCCCAGCGCACCGTCGCTCGCCGTGACGCCGGGCGCCCCCGACGCGCCGGCCGGGGTCGGTGCCGTGCCCGGCGCCGGCATCGCCGCCGTGTCGTGGACCGCGCCGGACACGACCCGGGCCGGGCTCACCGGCTACACGGTCACCGCGTCGCCGGGCGGCGCGGCGAG